>JAHDIS010000029.1:45577-46771 GCA_020630695.1 Paracoccaceae bacterium
CATCACGAACCGCTGCTCGATCCCCGAAGCCGAGTGAATGAATTCGGGGCTGGACAGGCCCATCGCCTCTAATTCGCCCGAAGCAATTTGATCCGCGTGCGCCGCGTTCCACCGTTCGGCATAGCTGTTGAATGCCTGAACGAGTTCTTCGTTGGTTATGATCTCTTCGGGCGTAAAGACGCCGTGTCCGGAAATGGCCGGTTGGTACATGGACGCGCTCCTTGGTTGGCAAGAGAGAGCCCAAAGCCGAAGCAAAGGTCAAGCGTGGCCGTCGCGTCCACTGTCGTGATTTATGCGATTAAACCGGGTTTGGAACTGGCTGACCGTCAAAAAATGCCTTGAGATTGGCGATGGCCATGCGCCCCATGTCTTCGCGGACTTCAAGTGCGGCGGTGCCCAGATGTGGCAGCAGAACCGCGTTGTCCAGGGCCAGCAAGCGGGCTGGGACGTCGGGTTCGAATTCATAAACATCCAACCCGGCCCCACCGATGGATCCGGCCTCCAATGCTTTGATAAGGGCCGCTTCGTCTACAACGTCGCCTCTTGCGATATTGATAAAGTGGGCGTGCGGCTGCATGGCATCAAAGACAGATGTTCCGATCAGATGGTGTGTCTCGGCGCCGCCGGGAACCG
Source organism: Paracoccaceae bacterium (assembly GCA_020630695.1). GTDB lineage: Bacteria > Pseudomonadota > Alphaproteobacteria > Rhodobacterales > Rhodobacteraceae > Thalassococcus_A > Thalassococcus_A lentus. The sequence continues at coordinate 46,211 of JAHDIS010000029.1, forward strand.
CCACCACCAAAACGTCTACATCAGCGCTGAGTTTCTCAACCGTGTCGTAACGTACAGCGGGAAAATCCAGCGTCTTTTCCGAGCGGGACGCGTAGGCTACGGACATGCCAAAGCCAAAATGGCACCGTCTTGCGATGGCTTGTCCAATGCGGCCCATGCCAACAACGCCCAGCCGTTTGCCCGTCAGATGCAGTCCTAGCATCTGAACCGGATGCCAGCCTTTCCATTCGCCCGACCTGACGAGCCTTTCGCCTTCGGCAGCGCGGCGGCACGACATCAGCATCAGGGTCATTGCCGTGTCTGCCGTGGCATCGGTTACAGCACCTGGGGTGTTCGTCACCGTGACGCCAACAGATTGCGCGGCTGCGACGTCAATGTGATTATAACCAACACCAAAGTTGGCGAGGATCTTACATCGCGGGTTGGGCACGTCGGCAAACACCTCGGCGGAAAATGCATCCCCCAAGGTGGGCAGAACGCCATCAAAGTCGCGCAATGCCTTGCGCATTTCGCCGCCTGTCATGGGCTGAGTTTCGTCGCGGTACGTGACATCAAACAGGG
>JAHDIS010000030.1 GCA_020630695.1 Paracoccaceae bacterium
CGGTTGGCTGGATGCAGGGTCAGCGCGCTGTCATGACCGCCGGTATTGCCATGGGCATCATGTTGATCCCCTTCGTCAGTTCGTTGTCTGACGACATCATCAACGCGGTGCCGCAATCCATGCGCGATGGATCCTACGGGCTGGGCGCCACGAAATCCGAAACCATCAAGCAGGTGATCCTGCCCGCAGCACTGCCGGGTATCGTGGGTGCGATCCTGCTCGCGGCCAGCCGGGCGATCGGAGAGACAATGATCGTGGTGCTGGGGGCAGGGGCAGCGGCCCGTTTGTCCCTGAACCCCTTTGAAGCCATGACGACCGTAACGGCCAAGATTGTCAGTCAGCTTACCGGCGATAGCGATTTTGCGTCCCCCGAAGCCTTGGTCGCCTTTGCACTGGGTATGAGCCTGTTTGTCATGACACTCGGGCTGAATGTCCTCGCGCTTTATATCGTCCGCAAGTACCGGGAGCAGTACGACTGATGACGGATACCAGCATGCAACAAACGGGCAAAGCGCCCGTATCCACCAGCTCGCTGCTCGCAGAAGATGCGCGCACCAGAAAACGCAACGCAGCTGAAAAGCGATTCCAGATGTACGGGATCGCAGCCATCGGCGCGGGGCTGTTCTTTTTGGTTGTGCTGCTGGTGACAATCATCGGATCGGGCGTCGGCGCATTCCAACAGAGTTTCATCACCGTGCCGGTCTATCTGGATGAAGCAAAGCTGGACAAAAAGGGTGAACGCAATCTCGATGATATCAAGAAGGTTTCGACCTTTGGCTACACCCCGCTGATCCAGCAGGCGGTGTTCGACAAGATTGCGGCGCTCAACATTGAAACGCCCCTGACCAAGCGCAAGAACATGAAGGCTTTGTTGTCAGCGTCGGCTGCCGCGCAGGTGCGTGACACGGTGATCGATGATCCAAGCCTGATTGGCCAGACCGTCGAATTTCGGATGTTGGCATCCAGCCGGGTTGATGGCTACCTCAAGGGCCGGGTCCAGCGCGAGGATGTCGCCCGGGACAAGAACATCGATGCGGAACATCTCGATCTCGTCGATGCTTTTCAGCAAGCCGGGATCATCAAAAAGCAGTTCAACGTGGACTTCATTTTGGGGGCCGATGCCTCTGAAAGCCGCCCGGAACAGGCTGGCATGGGTGTTTCTATGCTTGGATCCTTGTTCATGATGGTGGTGGTGCTGGTTCTGGCCTTGCCGATTGGTGTCGCCGCCTCGATCTATCTTGAGGAATTTGCCCCCAAGAACCGTTGGACCGATCTGATCGAGGTCAATATCTCGAACCTTGCGGCGGTGCCCTCCATTGTCTTTGGTATCCTTGGTCTGGCTGTCTTTATCCAGTTTGCGCATCTGCCCCAATCGGCGCCCTTGGTGGGCGGTTTGGTTCTGACGTTGATGACGCTGCCGACGATCATCATCTCGACCCGTGCCTCGCTCAAGGCAGTGCCACCGTCGATCCGGGATGCGGCGCTTGGGGTTGGCGCCTCGAAAATGCAGTCGGTTTTTCACCATGTTCTTCCGCTGGCGATGCCCGGCATCCTGACCGGTACGATCATCGGTTTGGCGCAGGCACTGGGCGAAACAGCGCCGCTGCTCCTGATCGGCATGGTGGGCTATATCGCGACCAATGTGCCGGACGGGATTGCCTCGGGCTTTCTCGATCCCAATTCGGCCATGCCGGCGCAAATCTACGAATGGGCCAAGCGGGCAGACCCGGCCTATTATGAGCGGGCATGGGGCGGGATCATCATCTTGCTGGTCTTCCTGCTGACCATGAACATCATCGCCATTTTGCTGCGCCGTCGCTTTGAGCGCCGCTGGTAGGCACTTCGCCATATCTTCGCGCCGGAGGGGCCACTATGTATGACACAACGACGACGACCGGAAAGGACATCAGCGTGACCGATGTTAAGATTTCAGCGCGCGACGTGCAGGTTTACTATGCCGACAATCACGCCATCAAGGATGTCACCGTCGACATCGAAGATAAGACGGTCACAGCCTTTATCGGCCCGTCCGGTTGCGGAAAATCCACGTTTCTGCGGTGTTTGAACCGGATGAATGACACCATCGATATCTGCCGTGTTGAGGGCAAAATCGAGATCGATGGTGAGGATATCTACGACAAACGGATCGATCCGGTGCAACTGCGGGCCAAGGTCGGGATGGTGTTTCAGAAACCAAACCCTTTTCCAAAGTCGATCTACGACAACGTGGCCTATGGTCCCCGTATTCACGGGATGGCCAAGAACAAGGCCGATCTGGACGAGATCGTTGAAAAGGCTCTGCGGCGCGGTGCGATCTGGGACGAGGTCAAGGACCGCCTGGATGCGCCGGGAACGGGGCTCTCTGGTGGTCAGCAGCAGCGTCTGTGCATCGCGCGGGCTGTGGCGACCGAGCCTGAGGTGCTCCTGATGGACGAGCCGTGTTCGGCCCTTGATCCGATTGCCACAGAACTGGTCGAAAACCTGATCGCCGACCTGCAGCAGAACTATTCGGTGGTGATCGTCACCCACTCGATGCAGCAGGCCAGCCGGGTGAGCCAACGCACAGCGTATTTCCACCTTGGCGAGATCGTGGAATATGGTGACACCGCGCAGATTTTCACCAACCCGCAGGACCAGCGGACGGAAAACTACATCACCGGGCGGATTGGATAAGCAGATGAACACTTCCCCACATATTTCCCGCGCGTTTGATCGCGATCTCGAAGCCATTCAGGCCAAAATCATGAAAATGGGCGGTCTGGTTGAAGTTGCTATTCGCAATGCTGGTATTGCTCTGGAAACCCGAGACATTGAACTGGGGGAACAGGTTCGCGCTGGTGACAAGGCGATCGATATTCTGGAGGAACAGATCAATGAGGATTGTGCCCGTGTGATCGCGCTGCGCGCACCCGCCGCGATCGATTTGCGTGTCATCCTGTCGGTGATGAAGATTGCCGGAAACCTTGAGCGGATCGGGGACTACGCAAAGAACATCGCCAAGCGCACCTCGGTGCTTGTCCAGCAACCAGCGGTGGGGGAAACCGGCATTTCGCTGCGCCGTCTTGCGCGCGACGTGGACCGGATGCTCAAGGACGCGCTGGACAGCTATATTCAGCGAGACGACGCGCTGGCGCTCGATGTAATCGATCGCGACCGTGAAGTGGACCAGATGTACAACACGTTGTTTCGCGAGTTTCTGACCTTCATGCTCGAAGACCCGCGCAACATCACCGCCTGTATGCACCTGCATTTCATTGCCAAGAATATAGAACGCATGGGCGATCATGTGACATCAATTGCCGAACAGGTTGTCTTTCTGACCACCGGGGAAAAGCCCGATGAGACGCGGGTCAAAATGGACCGTACCTCGGTTGATGCTCAAATGAGCGACCCTCAGGCCCTGGGTCTGGGCGAGGAATAATCCATGAGTGCGACAAGCCCACTGGTGCTGGTGGTTGAGGACGAACCGGCACAACGTGAGGTGCTGGGCTACAATCTTGAGGCCGAGGGCTTTAGGGTTGCCAGGGCCGCGGACGGCGAAGAAGGTCTGCTGCTGCTGGACGAGGAAACACCGGACATCATTGTACTAGACTGGATGCTCCCGACCGTTTCGGGGATTGAGGTCTGCAGGCAGATCAAAACCAGATCAGACACCCGCGGTATCCCGGTGATCATGTTGTCTGCACGCTCTGAAGAAGTCGACAAGGTGCGCGGTCTTGAAACCGGTGCGGACGACTACGTTGTCAAACCCTACTCGGTGGCCGAACTGATTGCCCGCGTGCGGGCGCAATTGCGGCGGGCCCGGCCAGCTGCGGTCGGGGTCATGCTCGAATTTGAAGACATCATGCTCGATCCTGAAACCCACCGTGTGACACGGGCGGGAATCGCGCTCAAACTTGGGCCCACCGAATACAGGTTGCTGGCTCATTTCATGGAAAAGCCGGGGCGCGTTTACAGCCGGGAACAATTGCTGGACCGGGTTTGGGGCAGGGACATCTATGTCGACACACGCACCGTTGATGTTCATATCGGCCGCCTTAGAAAAGCGCTCTGCGCCAATGGTGGTGACGATCCGCTGCGTACCGTGCGCGGTGCGGGATACGCCTTGGGTTAGATCCTATTGCCCGGGCGGCAAAATCTGCTTGAAATTCAGATCACGGGCGTCAACTCTTGGCCGGTCGGGACAACAACAAGGGTTGGGATGATGCGTATCCTGTTTGGTTTACTGGGCTTTCTGGCTTTTGCGAATGTCGCGGCTGCACATGAAGTGCGGCCAGCCATTGGTGATATGTCCGTGGCGGATGGCAAGCTGAGCCTGTCGCTGCAACTGAATGCCGAAGCGTTGTTGGCTGGCATTGATCTGGAAGGTGTCGAAGATACCAATGACACCGACGGGTCCGACCAAGTGGATGCTTTGCGTGCGCTTGCGCCCGAGGTGCTGGCTGAACGCCTGCGTGCCTTTGCACCCGAGCTGTCCGACGGTTTGGCCGCCAAGGCGGGCGGCACGGCCCTGACGCTTGCGCTGAGCGAAGTCGACGTCGATGAGATTGGCAATGTCGAGCTGCCACGGGACAGCCGCGTGCGCCTTGAAGCAGCGCTGCCCGAAGGCACTCAGAGCGTTGAGATCAGCTGGCCTGCCAGCTACGGCACGCTGATTTTGCGGCAGGTCGGGGTTGAGGACGGCTATACCGGCTATTTGGCGGGGCAAAGCAGCGGTCCAATCGCCGTTGAAGGTGGTGATGCAAAAGGGGCCTGGGCCACATTCGGGTCATATATCCCGGTCGGTTTCGACCATATCCTGCCCAAGGGTCTGGATCATATCCTGTTCGTGCTGGGCCTGTTTCTGTTGTCGACGCATCTTGGAACGCTGATTTGGCAGGTATCAGCCTTTACGCTGGCTCATACAGTGACATTGGCGCTTGGCGCCTTGGGCTATGTGAATATTCCCGGCTCTATCGTCGAGCCGATCATTGCCGCTTCGATTGTCTATGTTGCCGTCGAGAATATCGTTTCGGACAAGCTGCACAAATGGCGGCCCTTGGTGATTTTCGTGTTCGGCTTGCTGCACGGGTTGGGTTTTGCATCGGTCCTGGGCGACTTTGGTCTGCCGGAAGGGCAATTCATTCCGGCCTTGATCGGCTTTAACATCGGCGTCGAAATCGGGCAGCTGACCGTCATTGCAATCGCGTTCCTTCTGGTGGCACTGGCTCAGCGGGTGGATCGCGGCGAAGCGGATGTGCGTACGGGGCAAATCACCTATGGCGTCTTGGCTGTGGCCTTTGTTGCGCTCGGCTTTGTCTTGAACGGTCCAGGCTTTGTCCAGACGATGGGCGCAGGCGCTCCGGTGTTCTTCTGGCCGCTGGCGGCCGTTGCCGGGCTTTGTGTGCTCTCGGCCAGCTTCATCGATCATCTGGATGCCTACCGCAAATTCGTGGCGGTTCCCGCATCTTGCGGCATCGCACTGGTTGGCGCCTATTGGTTCGTTGAGCGCGTCTTCCTGTAAGCGTGACATGAATGCGTTGGGCCAGCGCTGGGTTGGCCCATCAATCCCTTTTCCGATAACGCGCTGTCGTTAGGCGGCAAAGAAATCCGAGAGAACCGTGTTGAACAACGCGGGCTTTTCCATGTGCGGAGAATGCGCGCAGTTTGGAATGACCGCCAAGCTTGCATTGGGCAGCGTCCGCCAAAGCTGTTCGGTTTGGCTCCAGGGGTAGGTGCGATCATGATCGCCCCAAACAACCAGAGTATGCGCTTCTAGTGTCGGCAGGTTTTCTGTGCCGTTCCACTGGTTCATCGCATCCAGCCCGCTGAGGATCGCGTCGATGTGACTGCGCTCTGCAATCTGGGCGCAGGCGTTATAGGCCAGTGATTTGTCGCGCTCCAGAAACCAGGTTGCCGAGATTCGTCGGGCCGTAGCAGTCGCTCCATCCGCCAGCGCGCGCTGCTTGGATGTTTCGATGGTTTCAAACCGGCCGGGCAAAACGCCCTGAGCACCGGTCCCATACAGAACCAGTTGCGCCACCCGGTTGGGCGCCTGAGCGACCATATCCTGAGCGATCATTCCGCCCATGGAATGCCCCACGAGATGAAAGCGCGTTATGCCCTGATCCTTCAATTCCTGCAGAACCCATGCCGCATAGGCGTCGATGCTGCTGAGAGGTTTGAGGTGGGCATTGTCACCAAAGCCCGGCAGGTCGAGCGTGACCATCGGAGCGCCTTCAAAGGCGTCCTGCTGCGCGGCCCATTGTTTGCTGCCGCCCATGAACCCGTGAACGAAAACGACCGGTATCATCTGCGGCCGCCCTGAACGATCCGGTCAAGGATCATTGCACAGAACAGGATGGAGAAGCCTGCAAGAATACCTTGACCCACGTTTGCATATTGCAGCGCTTCCAGAACGTCTTCGCCCAGACCTTTGGCGCCGATCAGCGAGGCAACAACAACCATGGCCAGCGATAGCATGATGGTCTGATTGATGCCCGCCCGGATTGAGGGGCTGGCCAGCGGCAAATCCACCTTGGTCAGCAGATACCATTTGTTTGCACCGAAACTGATGGCAGCTTCGCGGACGCTTTCCGGCACGCCGCGCAGGCCCAGCACAGTCAGTCGCACCACGGGGGTCCCACCAAAGATCATGGTGGTGACGACAGCCGCAGGCTTGCCTGTTCCGAAAAAGGCAATCACGGGGATCATGAAAACAAAGGCTGGCATGGTCTGCATGAAATCCATGATCGGTTGGATGAAGGAATAAAACCGCGGGCGGCGGGCCGCAAACATGCCCAGAGGGATGCCGATTATGATCGACAGGCACGCAGCGGTGCCCAGCAGAGCCAGAGTTGTCATGGCCTTTTCCCAAAAGCCCAGCAATCCCATGTAGGCAAGAAACGCACCGGAATAGATCGCCATGCGCACCCCGGCGGTTAGCCATGTCAAAAGCACGATCAGTGCGGCAATGACGATCCATGGCGTGCTGACAAACACCAGTTCCAACGCGTCGAGCACCAGCCGGATACAATAGGTGATTGCATCGAACAGGGCCTCTCCGTTCAGAACGGCCCAATTGAAGAAGGCCTCAACCCCATCAATGCTGACCAGCCGGATGTCCGGATCTGTCGGAAAATCGCTGAGCAGCGAGAACCGGCCCGGAAAGGAATAGTGCAGCATTGCGGCTGATACGATCAGAACCATGAAGACGGCGCTGAAGACGATCTGTGAGACAGGCATGCCGGATCGAACGCTCCGGTCGGACAGCCATTCGGAGAACCGCGCTTCCAGCGCCCAGTTCGCCATGAAGGCCTGCACCAGTTTGACGACAATAAGAATGGCCAGACCGGTCATCGCGATCGAGGGTCCTTCGGCGGCCAAGGCCTCGGCCTCGGCGCGGATACCGCCGATATTGGCCTCAAGCGAGTCCACGGTGCGCTGGTAGACATCGACCTTGTCAGAATTGGTTTCGATGGCCGAAGCCAGCTGTTGCTTGCGCAGCTCCAAGGTTCCTTCGATCGATGCGATCCGGGCCATGGCGTCGGCGGCCAGATCTCCGAAAAGGCCGCGGGCAATCTGAACGAACCCCAAAGCTTCGAGGATCAAAAAGGGCAGGGCCCAGTTCCACAATCCACGCGCGCCGAACCAGATCGGACCGAAGAGGCCCGCCATAAAGTTGAATGTCGCCGTGAACGAGGCGGAGGCACCAATCTTGTCGAACATACGGATGTAGTAGTCCGGACTGGTGCGCACAAAGGTGCGGATGTTTTCGCGTCGCTCTTCGGCATAGGCCACTGCCGCATCCGATGATGTGTCTTCAAGCGGGTTCACACCAAGATCGCTGTTTTCTTGGGTCATGATACTTCTGTCCCTTCAATCACGGTGCGCAACAGATCGGCGCGGGTGATGATGCCGAGGTCCTTGCCGTCTTTTTCGACGACAATGGGGTTGTCGTCATCAATGGCCATGTTGATCAGAGTGCTGAGCGTTTCATCCGGACCGACCCGCAAGGCTTGGGCCGCAAGAGGGCCATTTTTGGCGACATGGTCCTCAATCGGTTGCATGACCGCATGGGCGTGAACGACCTTGAGCCGCGAGATGCCGGCGACAAAGTCGGCGACGTAGTCATCGGCCGGATCCATCACGATGTCTTCGGCGGTGCCGATCTGGACCATCTGGCCGTCACGCATGATGGCAATACGGTCACCGATGCGAACCGCTTCGTCCAGATCGTGCGTGATAAAGATCGTCGTCTTTTTCAAGATCTTGCTGAGTCTGATGAATTCGTCCTGCAATTGGCGCCGGATCAACGGATCAAGCGCGGAAAACGGCTCGTCCATCAGCAGAACGTCAGGATTGGCCGCCAAGGCGCGGGCGAGACCCACACGCTGCTGCATGCCGCCGGATAATTCATGCGCAAACTTGGCACCCCATGCGCCCAGTTCAACAATATCGAGGATCGCAGCGGCCTGACGCATGCGTTCGTTCTTGGGCACCTGCCGGATTTCCAGAGGCATGGCCACATTGTCCAGAACCGAGCGGTGCGGCATCAAGGCAAAGTTCTGAAAAACCATGCCGATCTTCTGATTACGAAACTTCTGAAGCGCCCTTGGACCAAGGCCCATCACGTCAGTGCCTTCGATTTCGATGCGGCCCGCCGTCGGTTCAAGCAAACGATTGAAGTGACGCACCAACGTGGACTTGCCACTGCCGGACAGGCCCATGATGCAAAAAATCTCGCCACGGTTTACTGACAGGCTGACGTCCGCGACGCCTACGACGGCGTTGTATTCGGACAAGACCTGAGCCTTGGTCAACCCACGCTCGCGGACCGCACGCAGGGCATCTTCGGCGCGTGCCCCGAATATCTTCCAAACATTGGAAATCTCAACGACGGTGTCCTGAGCCATGTCGCATCTCTTTTTCAAAATAAGAGGGGAGGAGAATGCGGCACCGACGTAACCAGCCGGTGCCGCGGGTTCACTGAGAGATTACAGACCCAGCATCGCGTCAACGCGATCAGAGTTTGCCTCGACCCATGCTTTTGCGGCATCGGCCGGATCAACGCCATTGGCAGAGATTTCGAAAGCGAGTCCGCTGACGTCATCGGCTGTCAAAGAGAAGTTGGCGAAGAATTCTGCGATCGCAGGCGAGCGATCCTCAAGCGAGTTTGACCAGGCGATCTGAACGTTTTTCAGCGCGTCTTTGGTCGCAACCGACGACTTGTTGTACCAATCCGCATCGTCAGAAGGCTGAACCATAGTGTATTTGGCCGGGTCATATGTCGGCTCGCTCAGCATTTCCACGTCGAACATGAACCAGACCGCATGTGGCTTGTAGCAGTAGAAGGCATAACCTTCGCCCTTGGCGATGCTGTCCTTGATGCGCGCGGTTTTCACGCTTTCTTCGGCGCGGATGGGTTCAATGAAGTCCAGAAGACCGTAGTCGCGGGTCTTGACCTCGTTCACGTTGGCAGAGGCCCAGCCCGGAGCGCCGATCCACATCTCGCCCTTGCCGTTGCCGTCGCTGTCCATCAGTGCCGCAACATCCGGGCGGCCCAGATCTGCGATGTCAGTGATGTTGTTGGCTTCGCCAAAGTCCTTGGTGACGCAGAAACCCTGGTTGCCTTCGTAAGGGTTCGACGAAAGGGTCACAGTGCCTGCCTCGTCGACATATTTCTTGGTAAAGCTTTCCTGGTTCGGCAGCCAGACGTCTGGGTGCACGTCGATGTCACCTTTGCCCTGATCCATCGCCTGAAAGATCGTTGCGTTGTTGCCGGGCACATATTCGACCGAGCCGCCGATGCGCGAGGTGACGATTTCACCCAGCACATGGCCGATCGCCTGGGCGCCGGTCCAGGACGGCAGGCCGATTTTGACTTCCTCGGCGGCAAAGGCGGGCAGGGCAAATGCGCTGACAGCTGCGGCCAGGATATGGGCTTTGAAGTTGGTTTTCACAGTCTTCTCCTCAGTTGGATCATGCCGGGTCCGGCAGTGATATGAGTTGGTTCATTGTCTGCACCATTCGGCGCTTGTTGTTGGCTTTCGCGAAAGTGAGCGGATTTGCCGATACGGCCCCGCTTATGCGTATCAAAAGTGTAGGGGCAGGGTTTCGCGTGGCGCAAATTCGAACATCTCATAAAACTATTCCAAATTTGCATGATTTGAGTTCACCATGGAGAATTCCTGACTTCCGAGAGGGTGATTCCGCGATGGACCTGAACTGGCTGCGTGATTTTGAATGCCTTGCGCGAACCTTGAACTTCACGCGCGCCGCTGAGGAGCGGAACATCACGCAGTCTGCTTTCAGTCGTAGAATCAAAGCCTTGGAGAGCTGGGTCGGCTTGCCGCTGGTCAATCGGGCGACCTATCCGATCCAGATCACCGAAGCGGGGCGGCAGTTTTTACCGGTTGCGCTGGCCGCTGTTTCGCAGCTGACGGATTCGCGGCAGGCCATTCGCGATGCCGGCGTGAGCGACAGCCGCTTTATTCGTTTTTCGGTGCTTCACACGATTTCGGTTAATTTTTTAGCACATCGGATCGAAGAGCTGCAGGAAATCATCCCCGATTTGCGCACGCGGGTCATTTCCGATTCTCTGAGCTCTTGCTGCGAGCTGCTGATCGAAGGCGCGGTGGACATCATGATGTGCTACTACCACGCCTCGGTTTCGCCGCGCATTGATGATGCGGCCTTTACGCGCCGCGATCTGCGCAAGGAACGGCTGATCCCCGTGGCCGCCGCCGCGCCCGCAAAACAGCACGGGTGGAGCCTGACCAACCGCACCGGCACACCGATCCCATATTTGGCCTACGAGCAATCGTCCTTCCTTGGGATGGTGGTGGACAGCATCGTGCAGAAACGGCCCATGCGGGTCGAGACGATCTATGTGGACGGGCTGGTCGAGACGATCAAACGCCGGGTGCTGAACGGCAGCGGCTTTGCATGGATGCCAGAAACCGCCATCGAGAACGAACTGGCCGAAGGCACCGTCGTCCCGGTCGGCGGCCCCGACTGGGAAACCCGCCTGACCATCGCCACACTGGCCAACCCCGAAACCTTCAACGCCCAAACACGGGTGCTGTGGGATTTGTTGTGAGGGGGGCGGGTGGAAGTCTTCGATCACATAATCTGGTGCAAATGTGATTATGCCCGTGCGCGCAAACCGTGCACCATTGGCCTGCAACGTTACGGCGCGGCGCTACCAAACTTTCTGGGCCAATGCCCATGAATAGCCGGATGTATAAGTCGAGATTTTTCGCTGCGGTCGGCAAATTAGAATAGAAGGTCAAGTCTTTGTGTTTGCAATCCTAACAGTTCCGCGAGTTTTCATCTTTGGCGCTGCCTTTCTGTTTGGCTCGATTTTAGCGGACGACCTGAAGGCAGAAGGCAGCAACCCACTCCCGGGCTACGTGATCGAGGCGTTTGGCCATCCGCCACCCGTGCCGGAAGGGCCATTATCTCCGGCGATGCAGTTCGCCCTTCGCGTCGCGTTCGTTGATAGCGTCACATTGTCGACATGGGATGAAAACCAGACCCTGGCCTTGGCGGAAATTGCCAGTTCCGAAGACCCCCGTTTGGCGTGGCTCATCAGCGATCTGATGCGATTTGTTCCGTCCGAGCGGCTGAATGCGGCTTTGACCGATGCCGCCTCTGAGCTGCTTGGCAAGCAGCTCCCGCTTGAAAACAGTTGGGGTGTACTGACCGATCATCTCATTGCTTGGGACATCCCGGCTCCGCCACAATATTTGCGGTTCAAAAGCGCCATTTTCACCGGCCTCGTTCCCGGTTGGGATCGCTTGTTCGTCGAAGGTGATATTGACTGGCGGCTGGTGTCATGGGGGGGTGTTCTGATTGATGACCGTCCTTATGATACCACCGACAATGGCTGCAATTGCATCCCTGCGGCTGACAATCCGGTTGTCACCAGCGCAGAGGACGCGAGATGGCTGAAAGACGATGACATCGTCTTTGGCATTGAGGTGAACGGGGAATACCGGGCCTATCCAAGACGCATCATGGAAGTCCGCGAGATGGTCAACGATACGCTGGGTGGGCGCGATCTAGGAATCCCTTACTGCACCTTGTGTGGCTCGGCGCAGGCCTATTTCACAGACGGTTTGCCGGATGGGATCGATCGCCCAATCTTTCGAACTTCCGGGCTACTCGTCAGATCGAACAAGGTGATGTACGACATCAATACCTATTCTATCTTTGATACATTCCTAGGCCGTGCAGTCACCGGGCCGCTCGCCGAAAAGAAACTGCAATTGGAACAGACGGCCGTTATCACCTCGGATTGGGGGGCGTGGAAAGCGGCGCATCCCGAAACGACTGTTTTGCTTGAACAATATGCGCTGGGACGTGACCCCGATTTCCGCAACGGGCGTGATGCAAACGGCCCAATCTTCCCGGTTGGCGATGTCGATCCGCGCTTGCCCGTTCATGAGGACGTCATCGGAGTCGTGACGGCAAGTGGACAAGCAATTGCATTCCAAAGAAGCACGGCGTTTGTGGCCTTAGAGCGCGGAGACGAAATCGCCTATGAGAATGTCCGCCTGCAGCTGGATGCAGGTGGTATTCGCGCGGTTGATTTGGATGGATCGGATCTCGGTAGTCATCAGGCCTTTTGGTTTGCGTGGTCGCAGTTTCATCCCGAGACGGAGCTGTGGAGACAATAGTATTTGCTTGTTCTGCAACTGACTGTTCAATTGCGAGGCCAATATAGCGAGTCCTCAAATTTACGCTGAAGACTGTTCGGAATTGCGCGCCGCAGCTCTGGCTGAGAGAGATGCGCAATATTCACCAAGAAAACAAAAAACCCGAGGCCTCTGCCTCGGGTTTTTTTGTGTGTTAGTTCCGAATGTTATTTACAGCGTGACCCAGCGGTCGGTGTGTTCAAAGGCAAAGTCGTAGCCGCCGAGCGCTGCGGCGCCACCGGTGTGCAGGAAGACCACGCGTTCGTCCTTGAACGCGCCTTTGCGGGCCAGATCGATCAGGCCTGCGGCGCCTTTGGCCGAGTAGCACGGGTCCAGCAGGATGCCTTCGAGTTCGGCAAACATCCGGATCGCTTCGATGCCGCTTTGGGTCGGCAGGCCATAGCCGTCGCCCACGTAGTCGGTATTGGCCATGACGTCTTCGCGTTTGACCACGCCCGCGCATCCCAGTTTCTCGGCGGTTTTGCAGGCCAGATCATAGACCATCTGTTCCTGTTTCGGCTGGGGCGCGCGGGTGCCGATGCCCAGCACCGGGATTTGGGCATTCATGGCGCACATGCCCGTGACCAGCCCGGCCTGCGTGCCGGAAGAGCCGGTGGCATGGACCAGACGGTCGATCCGCAGCCCGCGGTCATTGGCCTGAGACACCAGCTCAAAAGCTGCATTCACGTACCCAAGCGCGCCGGTCGGATTGGAGCCGCCGCCGGGGATCACATAGACCTTGCGCCCTTCGGCCCGCATCTTTTCAGCGGCCTTTTCCATTTCGCCGGGCATGTCGTGGCCGCCGGGGAACTTCTGCGTGGTCGCGCCGTGCAGATGGTCGAGCAGAACATTGCCGTTGGTGTTGTAGTTGCCGTCCTGATAGCCGGTGCGGTCTTCGAGCAGGATGTGGCAGTCGAGGCCCAGCTTGGCCGCAAAAGCCGCGGTCTGGCGGCCGTGGTTGGTCTGGGTGGCGCCCTGCGTCATGACCATGTCGGCGCCTTGTTCCAGCGCCTCTGCCATCAGAAATTCCAGCTTGCGCGTCTTGTTGCCGCCTGTGGACATGCCGGTGCAGTCATCACGCTTGATCCACAGCTCCACACCCAGCTCTTTCGACAGACGCTCCATCGGTTCAAGTGGCGTGGCCAGATGGGCCAGATGGACACGGGGAAAACGGGCGAGATGCATGGCAGTGTTCCTTTTGCTCTTTGGGCCAATTTATCCGCGCGCTGGCGGCAATCCCAATGCAAATTTCGCATCGCGCCGGGGTGGATGGCGCCCAAGGGGGCGGAACTGTAAAAGCGGGCGGCTTCAGCGGGCGCTGAAATGGGTCAAAACCCCTTGCGCCCGTGCCAAACCGCGTCTATACGCGCGCTCACGAACCCCGCAGGCGGGGGCGGGCCTTGGGACAGACATCCCCCAACGTCCACCGGTTGGTGCAAATGCACTGATCCCCCGCCGAGGATTGAAACCGGAAAGGAATAAGGCATGGCTCTTCCTGAGTTCACCATGCGCCAGCTGCTTGAAGCCGGCGTTCACTTTGGCCACCAGACGCAGCGCTGGAACCCCCGTATGGGTGAGTTCATCTACGGTGCGCGTAACGGCATCCACATCATGGACCTTACACAGACCGTCCCAATGCTGGACGCTGCGCTGAATGCTGTCCGTGAAACTGTCGCCAAGGGTGGCCGCGTATTGTTCGTCGGGACCAAGCGTCAGGCGCAGCAGCCTGTGGCCGATGCCGCTGAGAAATGCGCGCAGTACTACATGAACCACCGCTGGCTGGGTGGCACGCTGACCAACTGGCAGACCGTTTCGCAGTCCATCAACCGTCTCAAGCAGATTGACGAGCAGATGGAGCAGGGCGCAGAAGGCCTGACCAAGAAAGAGCGTCTTGGCATGGAGCGTGACCAGCAGAAGCTGCAGGCGTCGCTGGGCGGTA
Organism: Paracoccaceae bacterium; assembly: GCA_020630695.1. Classification (GTDB taxonomy): domain Bacteria; phylum Pseudomonadota; class Alphaproteobacteria; order Rhodobacterales; family Rhodobacteraceae; genus Thalassococcus_A; species Thalassococcus_A lentus. Next base: position 14,620 of record JAHDIS010000030.1, read on the forward strand.
TCCGCGAAATGGGCGGTGTACCTGACATGCTTTTCGTCATCGACGTCAAGAAAGAAGCACTGGCCGTTGCCGAAGCCAATAAGCTGGGTATCCCGGTTGTGGCGGTTGTCGACACCAACTGCTCGCCCGATGGCGTTGACTACATCATCCCCGGCAACGACGACGCGGCCCGCGCAATCGCGCTGTACTGCGATCTGGTCAGCCGTGCCGCACTCGACGGCATGAGCGCTCAGATGGGCGCCGCTGGTGTTGACCTCGGTGCGCTCGAAGAAGCACCCGTCGAAGAAGCCGTCGCCGAAGCGCCTGCTGAGGCCCCCGCAGAGGGTTGATTTGGACGGCCTGCATGACGATATGCGGGCTGAACAATCACAAAGGCACATGAGGGTGGCCCCGGGTCGGGGCTGCCCAACCGCACTTGATGAGACAAGGAGAGCCGAGATGGCGATCACAGCTGCACAGGTTAAAGAACTGCGTGAAATGACTGGCGCTGGCATGATGGATGCCAAGAAAGCACTGGTCGAAACCGAAGGTGACATGGAAGCGGCCATTGACTGGCTGCGCACCAAGGGTCTGGCCAAAGCCGCCAAGAAATCCGGCCGTACCGCGGCTGAGGGTTTGGTTGCTGTTAACGTCGATGGTGGCAAGGGTGTCGCTGTCGAAGTGAACTCCGAGACCGACTTTGTTGGCAAGAACGCCGAATTCCAGGAAATGGTTGCCGGTATCGCAGCCAATGCCATGGGCGCTGCAGATGTTGAGGCGCTTCTGGCGTCCGACATGGGCGGCAAATCCGTTCAGGATGTCATCACCGACAAGATCGCGACAATCGGTGAGAACATGTCCCTGCGCCGCATGGCCTCGGTTGAGGGCGATGTCGTTGCGTCCTATGTGCACAACGCCGCTGCAACTGGCATGGGCCAGATCGGTGTGCTGGTTGCACTGAAAGGCGGCGACGAAGCATTCGGCAAGCAGGTTGCCATGCACATCGCTGCGGCCAACCCAGCGTCGCTGTCCGAAGCGGACCTCGACCCGGCGGTTGTCGAAAAAGAGCGTCAGGTTCAGATCGACATCGCCCGTGAATCCGGCAAGCCTGAGCAGGTCATCGAAAAGATGATCGTTGGCCGTATGAAGAAGTTCCTCGCGGAAGTGACCCTGCTGGGTCAGCAGTTCGCGCTGAACACCGACGTCACCGTTGAGCAGGCAGCCAAGGATGCCGGCGCGGAAATCGTTGGCTTTGTACGGATGCAGGTTGGCGAAGGCATCGAGAAAGTCGAAGAAGACTTTGCTGCCGAAGTTGCCAAGGCAGCTCAGGGCTAAGCTCTTTCGCTAAATGTTAGAAAAGCGCCGGATGTTTCCGGCGCTTTTTTTGTTGTGCGGGTTATTGGCCCATGGGCTGTTGCACGCACGACTCAGTCTGATGCGATCATCTGCTGGCCGGGTGACAGAGCTGCCCGGACTTTGGCAGTTAGGGGCTAGCGCAGTCCTGCCAAAGGGAACCGGCCACCGTGATCGCCTATGAAAAAGCCAGAAAATCACTGCGTGGCATTCTGCCTCTGAACGCTGCCTATGCGTCAGACGCTGTCTGGATGGTTCTTGGGGTGGCTTTGTCATTCGCCAGACGGGCCGGTCGTGATTGCGCTGTTTTTGGTGATGCTCCGGCCTGGCAAGATCTGTCCGTGGCCGAAAGGAACGCGCTCGCGGCTTGTTGGCGTATGGTTGGGCCGGAACGGCAGCCCGCCAATGAGGTATCTCGGGACTACCCGTTTCTCGCCCAGCAATGGCAGGCTTTGGGGTGGGCAATAGACCAAATGGAACGTGCGCCCGACGGCCTGCGATTGTCGCGCCGCCGTTTGCGTCAAAGCGGGATGCGACAGGCACAGTATTCCTGCGCCGCCAATGCAGGGCAGGGCGACAGGCCGCTTCACGCGCAGATTGCTTATGTCATGGATCTTGCCGCAGCGTTGGAGGCCCGTTTCGGCGTCCAAAGGCCGGCGATGCCCGATCCTTGTGGTTTTGCGCTGTCTGTATTGGAAGCGGATGAAACCTGGCTGGCGGCAAACCGGGATCCGGATTTCTGGCACGTGCTTTTGCCGACCTTGGTCGAACTTTGCTTTGTGGCGAATTTTGCGCGTCAGGTTTTGCCGGTGCTGGATTGGATGCTGGCCCAGCCCGATTGCGATCAGGCCACGGCTGCGGCGGCCTTTGTTCTGCTGGATGGGCCACGGCTTGCCCCGGTTGAACCGGGCTGTGTGACAGGTTGGGAACAAGAACAGCTACGTCAGGTGTTGTGCCAGTCCATCACAGAGCGTGCAGAATCCGGACTATACGAAGGGCGCAGGCTTTTGCCTTCAACATTGGGGTTGCCGGATGATCTGTCAGCACGTGCGGGTGGGGCTGCTTTGCCTGTTGCGCTGTTCGGCAGCCCGTTCACTGGGCGGGAGCCTGAAACACCGTACTATGTTGAAAACGGGACGATCCATCTTGCGATGGTCTGACTGTCCATAGCGATCTGACGGTCGTGGCAGGGATCGGGGCCCCCGCGAGACATTGGGGATGAGATGGGGGACCCCGATGGGTGCCGGTCCTGAAGTTGCGGTAATTGCTTTCCAGAACCGGCCCGGTTTACACCGGTGATGAAGCTGCATTGCCCGGAAATAGCGCGGGTTGCGGCCCCTTCGTTCCATGGCCAAAGCCACCACTCACGGAACTGTTGTAGAATGCCAACTCAGGGGCGAGTTAGGAAGTCCGGTTTTCCGGACCCTACGTCAGTTTTCCAGTTTTTTAGACTAAAGTGCAGGCCCGCGCGCAATTTCCGGGCGAGTCTATCGTCCGAAAGCGGAAGGTTGCCGTGCTCAGAGAATCAGGCGTGAACAATATACATCTGATTCAGGAAGGCGGCTTTGGCCACGGCCTGAGCGGTTGTTTCAACGTTCAGCGTTTCGCGCGCGAGGCGCAGATGCTTTTCGATCGTCGCCTGCGTCAGGCCCATGATCTGTGCAATGTCCTGCATTGTCTTGCCGTCGCCAACCCATTCCAGCGCCTCGCGCTGGCGCGCGGTCAACGACTGGTGCGCCAGATTGACCGGCAAAGTGAGAACCTTCAGGTGGGCGAGGTTATTCATAAGAACAATGTCTTCGCCGTGCTCTTTCCAAATGGCGTCTGCATCATCCTGGGTCAGCTCTGGGCGCGTCGTGAGCGAAATAGCACCCTTTGAGCGGCGCGAAACCGACTGAAAGCTGATGGTGTAGCCGGCATGAACACTGTGCGACAGGTTGAACTGCACCACCGCAGCGGCCTTTTCATCCAGTCCACCCTTGGCAACCTGTTCGCCCAGAACACGCCAGCTGCACCAGCCTTCGTTTTCGAGCGCCCAGCGTACCATCGGCGCGTAGCGATACAGGCCATCCTCGACAAAGCCCTTGCGGTATTCTGGTGAATGGTTTGTCAGAACCACGAAATCATTTGGATCGCCCAACGAGTTTTCCGACATGAAGCGTGTGAACCCATAGATCAGCCGGTCAAAGCCGTATTGTTCCATCCGCTCGCAATGCTGTTTCCACATCTCTTCGATGCTGTCTGTGTTCGTCAGATCAATCAGGTAGTCGCGCAGTTCCGGTTTCATGCGGTTTTCTCCAAATGGCTGATCAACGCATCCATCGCCAGAGTGTACCCCCGTGCGCCGAAACCGCAAATCTGGCCGATGGCGACCGGGGCAATAAAGGATTTGTGTCGAAATGGTTCGCGCGCGTGGATGTTGGAAAGATGCAGTTCGACGGTCGGCAAACCGACCGAGCTGATCGCATCCATCAGCGCGACAGAAGTATGGGTATATCCACCGGCATTCAGCACAACACCATCATGGACGCCGCGGGCGGCATGCAAGGCATCAACAAGATCGCCTTCATGATTGGATTGGTCAAAAGCGACTTTGACACCAATGGCTTGTGCGAATGTGCGGCACATCTCTTCGACGTCCGCGAGGGTCGTTGATCCATAGACCTCTGGCTGGCGCGTGCCGAGCAAATTGAGGTTGGGACCATTCAAAATCAGAATCGAGCGCATGACTGCTCCGCAATTGGTTTGCGTCTGCGTAAGGCGCGTATGGTGTTCTGTCCAGAAGGCGCTTCGTGTCAAAGCAGTAATGTTGCGCGGACGTTGCCCTCAGGTCGCGGCGCAGAATGCCCCTTAGGGCTGCGGCAGAATCAGGATGGCGCGGAAGTCGTTCACATTTGTCAGGGTCGGCCCCGTTACGATTTGACCGCCAATAGCGCCGAAAAAGCGGTGCGCGTCGTTCTGATCCAAGGCTTTCGCGGCATCGAGCCCTGTATCGTGCGCCGTTTTCAACGTCTCCGGCCCGGCATAAGCCCCTGCGACTTCGGCAGCGCCATCAACGCCATCGGTGTCACAGGCCAGAACATGGATGCCTTTTGCCCCCTTTAGCGCGGTTGCTGCTGCAAGAACGTATTCGGCATTCGGCCCGCCGACCCCTTCACCGCGCCGCGTAACCGTGCATTCGCCACCGGACAGCAGCAAAATCGGCCGGTTGGATTGCGACGCCTCTGCCTGAAGGGTCTGCGCGATCTGGCATTGTTCAATCGCCAATTCCCGCGCTTCGCCCTCGAGTGCGTCGCCTAGAATGCGTACATCACATCCTGCGGCTGTGGCGATTTCGGATGCGGCCTGCAATGACTGCGAGGGCGCTGCAATAATACGCGTTTCCGATTGTGCCAGTCGGGGATCATCCGGGCTGACGACGCTTGAGCCGGCTTCCAGACAGGCCAGAACACTGGCCGGTACATCAATGCCATAGCGGTCGATGATTGCGCGCGCATCCTGCGCCGTGGTGGTGTCACCGACGGTTGGGCCAGAGGCCACTTCGGCAGGATCGTCGCCAGGAACGTCAGAGATCATCAGGGTCAACAAGCGGGCAGGGTGGCAGGCTGCCGCGAGTTGGCCGCCCTTGACTGCGCTTAGGTGCTTTCGCACGACATTCATCTGGCCAATCGGTGCACCGGATGCCAGCAATGCCTTGTTGACGCTCATTTTTTCGCTGAGGGTCAGGCCTGCCCGCGGAGCGCACAAAAGCGCAGAGCCACCGCCGGAAATCAGTGCAATCACTGTGTCTTCTGGCCCAAAGCCGTCGGCCATTGCCATTAGTTTCTGGGTCGCGGTTTCACCCGCGGCGTCCGGTACCGGATGGGCGGCCTCGACGATTTCGATACCTTGGGTCGTGCGGGCGTATCCGTAGCGGGTGATGACGAAGCCTTCGCATGGGCCATAATGTGCCTCAACCGCTTCAGCCATCCGGGCGCTGGCTTTGCCTGCGCCGATTACGATCAAGCGGCCCTTCGGCTTTTCCGGCAGGTGCTCGGCCACAACGCGCATGGGATCTGCGGTTGCAACAGCGGTCTTGAACAAATCTGTCAAAAAAGCGCGGGGATCCGCGATCGTCTCGTACATGGGTTGTCCTCAGAGCGGCTCCAAAGGCAGTGAGCGCTGCATGAACCGGCGTTGATGGCCTTTGGGGTGTTGATCAGGGGCATTTGCAAGGCAACCAAAATCACAAAAGCCCATTTTCGTCCATGCCACATGCGCGGAGGGGCTTGAGGTGTCCAGCCACGCACTGTGGCAGCCACGATCACGGGCCAGCGCAAAAGCCTCGTTCAGGAGTTGTCTTGCGTAGCCCTGTCGTCGATGGACTTCGGCCACCCACATCATATGAACATGCAGCCAGCCATAAGAGGTTGAGCCGGAAAGCCCGGCAATCAATTCACCATTGGTATCCCGAACGGCCAGATTTATAGGCCCGTTCTGAGCCTGAGTGTTTTCCGCACGCAGGCTCAGAAGCAGATGTTCTTCCAGCTCAGATTCGAATTGTTTAATTTTTTCAGAGTTTTGCAGCGTCAACTTCAACCAAGCCACTTTGCATAGTCACTGACGAGCAAATGCCGGGGGGCCACGTCTTCTTCGATCTCGGCAAACCGTCCGATCGATTCGCGGAAGATGTTGTCGGTCTCGTCGTCGTTTACGGTAGATACCTCTCCGATCAACACGTCGCCGCCTTCGCCCCAGAATGCATGCCAGTCACCGGGGCGGAGTGTCACGCTTTCGCCTGGCGCGAGGCTCAGCTTTTCACCGGCGCCATAATCGTGCCGGACTCCGTCCAGCCAAACTGTGCCACCCTTGTCCTCGGCAAAGTTGCCGTCGTCGTCAGAACCGAAAAGTTCCACCACCAATGTGGCGCCGCCACGGTTGATGATGTCCTCGGCCTTGATCACATGCGTGTGCATCGGGCTCAGCTGGTCCTGCCGCGAGATGAGCAGCTTTTCCGCGTAGCACATGCCGCCGCCTTGCTGCAGATCGCTTAGCAGGCCGTTGCGCAGCGTAAACAAGAACAGACCCATCTGGTCGAAGCGGCCTTCGCCATAGTCGGTAATGTCCCAACCGCAGCGGGCGTCAATGACATGGCGCGCAGTGTCAGACTTCGCTTTGAACTGATCGGGCGTCCAATAGGCAAAGCCGGGCAGGTTAAAGCCATGGCTGCGGATCAGATCGTCGGCCGCAGCCATGATATCGTTGATTTCAGAGCGTTTCATGCGGGCTCTTTCTGGGTGCTGAGTATTTCGATGACCATGGCGGCCGTCCAAGTAAAGCTGCCGCCTCCGCAGGGTTCTGCGGTCTTGGGATCGTAGTATTCGGCAAAGCCGCTTTCTTCAATCAAACGAATGCTGTCATCGCGGATTCTGTCGCGTACGCTCATTTGTCCGGCTTCACCCATGCCATCAGAAATCATGTAGTTGACGATCAGCCAGACCGGGCCGCGCCAATAGCGGGTTCCGTCGAATTCGGGGGCAGTGGGGTCGTGGCTTGGCACTGTAAAGCGCGCAGCATTGGCGAGCGTTGTAATGCGCGCGGCGATTGCCTTGGCCCGGGCGGATGGAATTGCACAGAACGCAGCCAGAAGCCCACCAATGGACGCGCTATCGATCAGCTTGCCGGTGGAACGATCATAGCAGCTGTACTGGCCGAGTGAATCGTTCCAGAGTTTTTCCATGGCCGCAATTCCCTTGGCGGCAAAGGCGCGGGACTGTTCTGCGATTTCCGGCTCGCCCAATTGGTCTGCCAGATCTGCCACGTCACTGCAGGAGCGGATCAGGATGGCGTTGAACCCGGGGTCCACCATCTGGAAGGGCGATGCATCGTGCAGTTTGGCATTGTCCCAGCCAAGGCTGCGGAAATGCTGCACCAGCCAGATGTAGCGCTTGTATTGTTCGTCTGTTGGCCGGTGCTCGGGATTGGCGTGGGATGTATCACGGCGCTGAAATTCACCGACCCCATCTGTTGGCACCCGTTCAAAGGCATCGTCCCAATCGACCGAATTGTCCCGTCCGGATTCCCAAGGGTGCAGGATCGCGACCAGTCCGGTCCCGGCCGGATCACGATCGCGATAGAACCACTGGTGCCAGGCATGAATTCTGGGCAACAGGGCACGGGCGCGGCGTTCAGCCATGGCGCGATCGCTGGCGCGGTCAAAAATGCGCCGGACAGCAAAGCCTGTGACTGCGGGCTGTGTGATGCCAGATGTGGGGACATCGCGCTGCGTGCCCCAGACGTCCGGGCCCGGGAAATAGCCATCATCGTTCTGATGAAAGATGATGTGTGGAACCATGCCGTCTTCCCACTGGTGCGCCATCAGTGTTTCGATTTCAGTCCAGGCACGAGCCTCATCGAAATGGGCAAAGCCAAGCGCACTCAGGGCCGAATCCCAATTCCACTGGAACGGATAAAGGCCATGGGTCGGAACCGTGTAGGAACCACGGTCGTTGCGTTCCAATACGGCGCGGGCCTGATCAATCAGATCTTGTCTCATTCTGTGTTCCTCAGGCTACGGCCAGGGTTGTTTCGGGATTAAACCAGCGCACCCGGTCTGTCTGGGGCGCGAGGGTCAGCACGTCTCCGGGCTTTACGGTCATATCGCTGTCCAGCACGGCGCGAAAGAGCGCGCCCTCGACATCGCAGGTGACCAGCAGATGGGCTCCAAGCGGCTCGACCACCTTTGCGGTGGCTTTCAAACCGGTTTCTGATGGTCGCAGATCTTCCGGCCGAATGGCGAACTTAAGGGTTTCGGACGAAACCGGGCCGTTCATGTCCTGACCACCGACCGTCCATTTGCCGTTGCCCGACGGGGTTGCCGGCAAGAAGTTCATCGGTGGGTTGCCGATAAAGCCAGCGACGAATTCAGCTGCCGGGTTGCGGTAGACTTCAATCGGCGAGGCAGCCTGAACGATCTTGCCCTGATGCATGACGCTGATCCGGTCTGCCATCGACATGGCCTCGACCTGATCGTGGGTGACGTAGATCGCGGTGGTATTGCTTTCGGCCAGAACGCCCTTGAGCTCAGCACGCATTTCCATGCGAAGGAGCGCGTCAAGGTTGGAAAGCGGCTCATCCATCAGGATCACGTCGGGCTCCATCGCAAGCGCCCGAGCCACCGCAACACGCTGGCGCTGACCGCCGGACAATTCGCCTGAATAGCGTTTGAGCAATTGTTCGATATGCATCAGCTCAGCGGTGCGCTCGACCCGGCGTTTCACTTCGTCGTTTGGCAGCTTTTGCATGCGCAGACCAAAGCCGATATTTTCGAAGACGGTCAGATGCGGGAACACCGCGTAGTTTTGGAACACCATTGCGATTCCGCGGTCTTTGGGTGGCAGGTGGTCGATCCTGCGTCCGCCGATCCAGACTTCGCCGGTGGTTGCCGTTTCCAACCCGGCCACGATCCGCAACAATGTGGTCTTGCCGCATCCGGATGCGCCCAGCAGAACCATGAATTCCTGATCCTGAATGGTCAGATTGATGTCATGAAGCGCTTGGTACGCTCCAAAGGTCTTGGCGACATTTTTGATTTGGATTTCAGCCATAACTTGAGCTCCTGTTTCGGTCGCGCCGCCTCAGCGGTTGGCGATGCCCCACATGGCAAAGAGGTATTTACGCACAGCGAAGATGAAGATCAGCGCTGGCACGACGAGGATGAACCCGCCCGCGAATTTCAGGTGAAGCGGAGAGGTGTCGAGATTTTGCAAAAGGAATGCGGTTAGCGTGCGGTTCTCGATTGTCAGAACAGCCGCCGCAAAAACCTCGTTCCATGAGATCACGAAGGCAAAGATCGCGCTGGCTGTGATGCCCGGCAAGATCAGCGGCAGAACCACCTTGGTGAACGCAGTCAGGCGCGTGCAGCCGAGAGTCCATGCAGCTTCTTCCAGTTCTATCGGAATGCCCGAGAAAAGCGAGAATGTGATCAGCACCGCAAACGGGATTGCCAAAGTGGTGTGCACCAGCGCCAGACCGAATACTGTGTCGTCCAGACCCGTCTGGATGAACATGACGGCCAGGGGAAGCGCCAGCAGCGGAAGCGGAAAGGCCCGGGTCAGCAGGATCAGCAGACGGAACAGTTCCTTGCCGCGAAAATCGAAGCGCGACAGCGCATATCCCGCCGGGGCTCCGATCACGATCGACATGATCATGGTCATTCCTGCCACGAGGATCGAGTTCTTCAGCGCGGTCAGCATTCCTGCAAAGCCCGCAAAGAATGTCAGGCTGCCCAGATCGAATTCGGGCCAGAACGGCTTGGGAAAGCTGTTGACGGTGTCCGGGGAACTCAGCGTGTTGATCAGTAGAAAGTAGATCGGAACGAGAACCCATGCACAAAGCAGGACAACGGCTGTGACATAGACGAACTTTCCGGCCTTGCGCGCATCAGGCGCCGCGACATCGGTTGTGACAGAGGTCATATCGTTGCTCCTTTCGGGACGCGCAGCAGACGCAGGATGATCAGGGTAAAGCCAATCGAGATGGCGAGAATGATCAGGGCCATGGCTGCGGCTGCGCCAGAGTTCAGAAGATCGAACTGATAGGCATAGGTTTCACCCATGAGGACCGGGAAGAGCGTGCCGCCCAGTGCCGCCACAACGGCGAAGATTTCAAAGGCGAGAATGACACGCAGCACCAGCGCCGTTTGCAGGCTGGGCCGCAAAAGGGGCAGGGTGATCCGGGTGAACCGTTTCCATGGGCTGGCACCAAAGACCTCGGCGGCCTCATAGTATTCCTTGGGGATCAGGCCGATGCCTGCGACAAGGATTACCAGCATGATTGCGGTCGCCCGCCAGATCTCGGCCAGCGCAATCGCAAGGAAAACAAGCCCGGGGTTTTGGAAGGTCAGCAGGTTCACCGGCTTATCAACGATCCCCAGCCCGTTCATCATCGAGTTCAGAAAACCGGACTGTTCAAAGATCGCCAGCCAGATGATACCGGCAGCCAGATCCGAAATGCCCAACGGAATGGTCCAGACGTAAAGGATCAGATCGCGGCCTTTTTGCATTTTATTGACCATGGTGGCCATGAGCAGCGCCAGAGCGAGCTGAACAGGCACGACCGCGGCAGCCAGCAAGAAGGTATTGCGCAGCGTGGTCGGGAACTTCCAGTAGCTCGTGACTTCGCGGAAATTGTCCAGCGTAAATCCCGATCCAGTGCTGAAGGCCTGTTTGGACACCAGCAAAAACGGATAAAGGAAAAACAGACAAAGAAAGAGCGTCACTGGCAAGATCAGGACATAGGGTAACACCCGAGCGTTCATGGGACCGCTCCTTTCATGGCGCAGTGGCGCGCTGAATTAGAAATGTCATCGGGGTAGGGGGCCCGGACCCAACTATATAGACAGGTCCGGGCTTAGGGAGGAATACCTCCCGGTCTTATTCGACCGGGCAGGCACCTTCGGAAGGTGCGTCAGGCGCCCAGCAAGGTGCGCCGGTTTCTTCCATGATTGCGGCCAACTTGCCTTTTTGATCGTCCAGAACCATGCGGATGTCCTGACCGGCTAGAACGATACGTTCAAAGCTGTCGACGAAGACGCGGTTGAAGTCGCCGCCCTTGTCGCCGAGACCGGCAGGCAGCAGGCCCGGGTTCGCGTCGGCAGAACCGGACATCTTGGCAACTGCATCGCCAGCGGCTTTGACCGATGGTGGCAGATCCTCTGGGAGTGCAACATCAACAACAGGGAAGAAGTTGGTCGCCCGCAGAGTTGCGATCTGGGTTTCCGGCTTCAGCATGTATTCGACCAGCGATTTGGCCGCGTCCATGTCTGGTGCTGTTTTCGGAATGGCAACGCCTGCCAGAACAGGCATGAAGCCACGGCCGGTTGGGCCAGCTGGGGCCGGGAATGCCACGAAATCATCCGGACGCTCATTGAACGCCTGTGCCAGACGCGAGGTGTGGTCAAACACGATCCATGCATCGCCGGACAGCAGCTGTTCCTGCATGAACGAGAAGTTGGTGGAAGCTGGGTTTGTGTGTTCCCAAAGCTTACGGAACGCTTCCCATGCGCCTACGGCTTCGTCAGACGCAAACGTGCGTACAACACCGTTGGTGTAGGACGGGTAGAGGTAGCCCTGGAAGAAGCGGTGCTTCAGACCCTTGGGACCTGCAGGAAAGCCGAACTTTGGCTCGCCGGCTGCTTCATGAGCGTTTGCGGCCCACTGGATCAGCTGGTCGTAGGTCAGTGCGTTGATGTCGGCACCATCAGGCAGGTACTGCAGCGCGTCCTTGTTGGCGGCCATGATGTAGCTGGCCTGCATCCAAGGGATGTACTGCATGCTGTCTGTGCCAAGCTTGGCAAGATCGTTAAAGGTTCCGGATGCGCTCATGACACCCATGTCCGACAGATCAACCAGGTCATCAGGGTTCATCGCGGAGAAGTCACCGTGCAGCGCGCCCAGCACACCGATCGTACCCGATCCGGCTTGCAGTTCCGCGTTCAGACGGGTCAGCCATGGGCCGCCGTCATTTGGCTGGTAGTCAACGCCGGCCTCAAAGCCGCCGAGGACCTGTTCGCGCATTGCCTGCGCTTCTTCCACTGGCTTGGCCTGTGTGGACCAGAACAGCGTTTCGGCCTGTGCAGCCATACCCGTGCAAGCAATCGCGAGACCCGATGCTGCGCCGAGAATTTTGGAATAAAAAGTCATATTTCCTCCCAGTTTGGTTTGGCGCCGAAAGGTGTTCGACGCCGGATTCTAACAGGTGTTCCCGGATGGCGAATCCGGGCTGTCGATTATCAGGAGGACATGAAATTCGACGCAATTCTTGCGGCAAATCGAATCTCCTCCCTTGGTGAAAGATTGGTATATCGTTATACCTACTGTCAAATGATATTTGCGCCCAATTCGGTTGTCGATGTTGCGATCGATCCAAAAACCCTTGCTTTTCAAGGAAAAAAAATACACAAAGATGATGAAACGATATATCTAATCCTAGGGAAAAACGTGTCCGGTAAGCCAACTTTGGGAACCGTTGCAAAGGCAGCGGGTGTATCTGTACCTACCGCCAGTCAGGTGTTGCGGGGCACAGGACGCATTTCCGAAGAAACACGTGAAAAGGTTCTGGAGGCGGCGCGCCGCCTGCATTACGTCAAGGACTCTCGTGCAGCTTCGATGCGGTCGGGCGACAATCGTGAAATTGGGTTTGTTATCAACCAATTGCAGAACCCTTTTAATGCGGAAGTAATCAGCGGTGTCGTGGATCTGCTGGAAACTAAGGGTTATCTCGTCTCTGTTGTGGATACCCGTGACGACCTTGAGCGGCAAAATCGTCAGCTTGAAGCCTTTATCCGGCATGGCCGTGGCGGTCTGCTTTGGGTTCCCGCGCTGGAAACGGAGCCCAACACGATAGAGTTGCTCCGCACACACCGAATTCCGACAGTGACGTTCCTGCGGCCTCTGCATCGAGATTTCGACCATGTGGGTATTCGAAATGCGGAAGCCACCAGCAATGCAACGGCCTATCTGGCTGATCTGGGACATCGGCACATCGCATATTTTGGTGGTACGGACATGACGATTGTTCGCGCCGAGCGGATCTCGGGTTACCGGCAGGAAATGTCGAAGCGTGGTTTGGGGCAGGGTGTTGTCTGGGATTGCGACAACACGAAACTGTCTGGTCTGGATGCGATGATCGCGTTGAAACAGCAGCACCCGGACGTCACGGCCATTGTGTGCAACGGTGACATGGTGGCATTGGGCGCGAGCCTTGGGTTGACGCGTCTGGGATTAGAGCCTGGCGTGGATGTATCGATCGTTGGCTTCGATGACATTCAGGACGCGGCTGTTGCGACGCCGCCGTTGACGACAATGGCCATACATCCACAAAAGCTTGGACGTAAGCTGGCGCGCGTTTTGCTGGACCGCATAGAAGAACCTGCAATGCCCGCAACCGTATCCGAGATATCTGCGGAGCTGGTTGTGCGAGATACCTCTGGGCCGGTGCATAATTAAGTATACAAATACAACGATTTACGGTGTGGAGCGCAGGTGAATTCGGTCTCCTGCGTGTTGTGTTTATTTACATAATACTGATTATAAGATTAATGCGTGAAAGAAAAAGGGCCAGATTTGCATCTAACCCCCATTGTTTATCGTCACATCAAAAGAATGCCTGAAGCCCAGTTTGCGCCCGCCCCAGGATCAAGGCGTGCACATCATGCGTGCCCTCATAGGTGTTGACCGTCTCGAGGTTCATCATATGCCGGATAACCTGGAATTCTGCCGAGATGCCGTTGCCGCCGTGCATGTCCCGGGCCATCCGCGCAATATCCAGCGCTTTGCCGCAGTTGTTGCGTTTGAGAATGGAGATCATCTCGGGCGCACCGCGCGCTTCGTCCAGCAAACGTCCGACGCGCAGACAGCCCTGCAACGCCAGTGAAATTTCGGTCTGCATGTCCGCCAGTTTGCGTTGGAACAATTGGGTTTGTGCGATGGGCTTGTTGAACTGCTTGCGCTCAAGTCCATAGTTCAGGGCCGCGTGCCAGCAAAATTCTGCCGCGCCCAGCACGCCCCAGCTGATGCCGTAGCGGGCACGGTTCAAACAGCCAAACGGGCCCTTGAGCCCCTGAACATGGGGCAACAAGGCGTCCTCGCCGACCTCGACACCGTCCAGAACGATTTCCCCGGTCACCGAGGCCCGCAGGCTCAGTTTGTTTGCAATTTTCGGTGCGGACAGGCCCTTGGCGCCCTTCTCAAGCACAAAACCGCGGATATTGCCATCGTGCGCTTCGGACTTGGCCCAGACGACAAAGACGTCTGCGATCGGACTGTTGGAAATCCACATCTTGGAGCCAGTTAGCCGGTAACCACCGTCGATTTTTTCCGCGCGGGTTTTCATGCCGGCGGGATCACTGCCTGCGTCGGGTTCGGTCAAACCGAAGCATCCGATCCACTCGCCGCTGGCCAGTTTTGGCAGGTACTTCTGGCGCTGCTCTTCGCTGCCATAGGCATAAATCGGATACATGACCAGCGAGGACTGGACCGACATCATGCTGCGATATCCCGAGTCCACACGCTCGATTTCCCGGGCCACCAAACCGTAGGACACATACGAGCCCCCTAGCCCGCCGTATTCCTCTGGCACCGTGATGCCCAGCAATCCCATGCTGCCCATCTCTGCAAAGACTTCGGGCGCAACGGTTTCGTTGTTGAAGGCCTCGACGACGCGCGGCGCCAGTTTTTCTTCGGCAAAGGCGCGCGCGCCATCGGCCAGCATGCGCTCTTCTTCGGTCAGCTGATCGCTCAGCAGAAAGGCATCCTGCCAGTCAAAGTTGCTCAGATCCGGAGCGTCTTTGGCCTTGAGGGAGGGTTTTGGTTGGCTCATCTCATTCATTTTGCGCTCCTTTGAATGGGCAACTCTGCGCTGCGGCGCTTGATTTGATCAAATTATAGAGCACAACGCCGCCTAATAAAATGGATATCAAGGACGCAGGGTGACGCAACCGGTTGCTTGCTCTGATCCGTCCCATGGGCCACAAGGACGCCATGAGCAAATCAGCAGACATTTTGTGTATTGGCTCGGTCCTGTGGGACGTGATCGGGCGCAGCCCGTCGGTTATGCGCGCCGGGTCAGATGTGCCGGGACGGATCACCCGGATTCCTGGCGGTGTGGCGCTGAATATCGCCATGACGCTTGCGCGGTTCGGGTTGACGCCTGCTTTGTTGTCGTCGATCGGCCGGGATGCCGAGGGCGATGAACTTGTGGCCGAATGCGAGCGCTTAGGCTGCCTTACGAACCATCTGTATCGTTCGGACGATCTGCCAACCGATGTTTATATGGCGATCGAGGGCGCCAATGGATTGATTGCGGCGATTGCAGATGCCCATTCATTGGAGGCGGCGGGCGCGCGCATTTTGAACCCTTTGACAGACGGCGCTCTGGGCAGTGTAGCGGCCCCCTACCCCGGCGTGATCGCGTTGGATGGCAATCTGACGGAATCGCTTTTGGATGATGTGGCCCGCAATCCGGCTTTTGGACACGCCGATTTACGGATCGCACCCGCGTCACCGGGCAAAGCAGAACGTCTGCTGCCGTTTTTGCGGGCTGGTCGCGGTACGCTCTACGTGAACCTCGAAGAAGCAGGCCTGCTGAGCCAGACCAGTTTCGAAACCGCCCGGGATGCTGCCATGGCGTTGTTGGAGCGTGGCGCGGCGCGGGCCATTGTAACCGACGGAAGCCGCACCTGCTGTGACGCGGATGCGGATGGTTTGTATCAAGGCACGCCGCCGGATGTGCTGGTCACGCGCATTACAGGTGCTGGTGACACTTTTATGGCGGCCCATATCGCCGCAGAAATCGCAGGATCGTCGCGCGATCAGGCACTCGAAAAGGCCCTGAGGGCCGCCGCAAGCTATGTATCCGGAGAAATCGCCCAATGAGCCTCGTTCACCTGTCCCCTGATGTCCAAGCCGCTCTTGAGGCCGGCAAGCCGGTTGTCGCCTTGGAATCGACTATTATCACCCATGGGATGCCATGGCCGCAGAATCTCGAAGTGGCCCGTCAGGTCGAGGCGACCGTAAAAGACGCGGGTGCAGAGCCGGCCACCATCGCGGTTCTGGATGGCCGGCTGTGTGTCGGTCTGGATGATGCGCAGCTTGAACAACTGGCGCAGGCCAAGGGTGTGGCAAAGCTGAGCCGCGCCGATATGGCGGTTTGCATGGCCGAAGGACGCACCGGCGCTACAACGGTTGCGGCGACGATGATCGCCGCCGAGCGTGCCGGAATATCCGTTTTTGCAACGGGCGGAATTGGCGGCGTTCACAAAGGCGCCGAGAGCAGCTTTGATATCTCTGCCGACTTGCAGGAACTGGCGCAAACAGCGGTCACGGTGGTTGCGGCGGGTGCAAAGGCCATTCTTGATCTGCCGAAAACGCTTGAGGTTTTGGAAACGCTCGGCGTTCCTGTGATCGCCTATGGGCAAGACCAGTTGCCGGCATTCTGGTCGCGCGAAGCAGGACTGCGCGCACCATTGCGCATGGACACTGCGGGCGCGATTGCACGGGCGCATGTGATGCGTGGGCGCCTTGGGCTTCCGGGTGGTCAGTTGGTGGCCAACCCCATTCCAGCAGATGCTGAAATTCCGCGCGACGTTCTGGCACCGCTGATCGCCGAAGCCAATCGGGATGCCGAACAACACGGGATTTCAGGCAAGGCGCTGACGCCCTATCTGCTGCAAAGGCTGTTCGAGCTTACCAAGGGCCGTTCGCTCGAAGCAAATATCGCGCTGGTTTTGAACAATGCACGTCTTGCGGCCGGAATTGCCTGCGAAATATGCGAAAATACAGACTAATTGGCTTTCACAGCGCGGCGACCATTGTACCCCTTGCCTCGATTGCCTAGGTTTGAGGCTGTATGTGACAGACGGTCTGACCTGAATGACAACCCCCTTTGACAAAGAACCGACCAAGCGCTCTGGCTGGCTTGCTGGTTTGCGCGCCTCTTTTCTGACCGGGATTGTTGTGATCGCTCCGGTTGGCCTGACGGTCTGGCTGATCTGGACCGTGATTGGCTGGGTTGATGGTTTTGTTTGGCCTTTTGTGCCGGACTCCTATCAGCCTGAAGGCCTGATCAACCGCTTCCTTGGCAATGAAAGTCCCGCCGATCCGAATTGGATCAATGTGAATATCCGTGGTGTGGGTGTAATCGTGTTCCTTTTGTTCACCCTGCTTGTTGGGTGGATCGCAAAGGGCCTGATTGGCCGTTCCTTGATCCGTTTTGCCGAAGGGCTGGTTGATCGCACACCGGTGGTTCGCTCGATCTATTCCGGGATCAAACAGATTGCCGAAACGGTATTCGCTCAGTCCGAACGCAGTTTTGAAAAGGCCTGCCTGATCGAGTATCCCCGCAAGGGCATCTGGGCCATCGCGTTCATTTCGACCGACACGCGCGGCGAGGTTGCGGCCAAAGCAGCGACCATGGGCGGCATGGTTTCGGTTTTTGTCCCGACCACGCCGAACCCGACCTCGGGCTTTTTGCTGTTCTTCCCCAAGGAGGACGTCATCGAGTTGGACATGAGCATCGAAGACGCGGCCAAGCTCGTGATTTCGGCAGGTCTGGTCTACCCTGATGGGGAAAAGGCGAAAAAGGCCGTTGAGAGCCAGCTTAAAGCAGCCTCTTGATTACAGCCTGAGGGAAGTGGCACTGTTACCTTTTCAACCGAAAGGTATTGTTATGTCCAAATCACCTGTTCTGACCTGCAAGGTCTGCGGCGCAAAACACGGAGGTGTTTACAGCGCCTCTGTCTGTCAGGATTGCTACAAAAAAGGATCGCGCTGAAAGGCGCGCGGCTTCCGTTTTCTCTAGCCGAACATCGCGCGCAGGTCAGCCGATTGCCGTGTGCCCAAATCGGATTTGTGATCGCGCAGGAAATCCCCGGCTGCACGCCTGCCTGCTTGTTTCAGCTGTAGCAGCAACGAGGGAACGGGCACGGTCTTGGTGGCAACGGACAAATCGTTCATCAGTGCGTCGTCCGCGATCATGTGTATCCTCAAACGTTTGCGGGTGCCTTCTTGGATTGCGCCTTCGTCCAGCAGACGCTGAACGAAATCAATGGCTCGCAGTTCGCGCAGCAACGAGGCGTTGAAGCTGATCTCGTTGATCCGATTTCGGATCTCGGCGGGCGTACGCGGTGTTTGGCGGCGTTCCATGGGGTTGATATTGATCACAACGATGTCGTCGGGAAAGGCGGTTTCGAACAGGGGAAACAGCGGCGGATTGCCAGTATATCCACCATCCCAGAAGGCTTCGGTGTTGCCGGTCAGTGGATCGGGCAGTTCAACGGCCTTGAACATGGTCGGCAAACAGGCTGAGGCGAGGATGGCATCCACGCTGATCTGATCACCGGAAAAGACCCGGATCTTGCCATCGCGCACACAGGTGGCCCCCACAAAGAAAGCAGGCCCTTCGCCGGAACAAACCCGCCCGAAATCAAGCTCGGACACGATCCGGGACAACGGATTTTCATAGAGCGCGCCCCAGGCATAGGGTGACATCATCCGCGCTGCGGCCTCGCCCCAAATGTAGGGTAAGGCATATTCGACCGAATGGCTGACGACGCCGGGATCAGGCAGGAAGGCTTCCAGCCACTTCGGCAGGCTGTCTTCGTCCAGTGCCCCGATCTGTGACCAAAGCCAGTCGAGATTTTCTCGAGCATCCTGCGACCCGCCCGATACCAAACCGGCCTTGAGCGCAGCGCCATTCAAAGCACCCGCCGATGTGCCCGAGATCGCGGAAATTTCGATCCCGTCCTCTTCGAGCAGGCGATCCAGAACGCCCCAGGTGAATGCACCATGTGCGCCGCCCCCTTGCAGGGCGAGATTGATCCGGATCGGTTTGGTCATGTCGTCGTTCCCTGCCCGGCAGTCGCTGTGATGCGTTTGGGCTTAGTCTTTGTTCTGTGCTTCGTAGGCGGCGAACAAATCGGTGACTTTGACGCCCTCGATGGTCATGCCTTCGTAGTTGGCGTGTTGAAGCGCCAACCCAGACAAGTTCGCATTCTGGATCGTGCCGTTGCTGAAGTTGATGTCCTGCAACACGGCATCGGTCAGATTGGCGTTTGTAATCTTGAGACCGGTCGCATTCACATCATTGAACTCAGCCCCGATCAGGTGCGAGTCGCTGATAAAGCTGTTTTTCAGGCTGACCCGTGTGAACCGTGATCCGCACAGAAACATATTGTCGATCTCGAGCTTGTCGCGACCAGCTTCTTTTTCACTCATAGCGCTGTCCATCCTCCATCGACGCTGATTGTTGTACCCGTAATCTGTGCGGCGGCATCCGAACACAGGAACACGGCTGTGCCGCCCATCTGTTCGACCGTTGCGAATTCCTTGGATGG
Source organism: Paracoccaceae bacterium (assembly GCA_020630695.1). Lineage (GTDB taxonomy): Bacteria > Pseudomonadota > Alphaproteobacteria > Rhodobacterales > Rhodobacteraceae > Thalassococcus_A > Thalassococcus_A lentus. The sequence continues at coordinate 33,824 of JAHDIS010000030.1, forward strand.
CTGCCGTTCCAGCATGACTTTCTCGACGACTTCATCGCGGCCCATGTTGTATTTCTCCATGGTGTCCGGGATCTGTGCTTCGACCAACGGGGTCAGTACATAGCCGGGACAAATCGCATTTGCTGTAATCGGCTCGCGCGCGGTTTCGAGCGCGGTTGTTTTGGTCAGACCTACGATACCATGCTTGGCCGCGATGTAGGCTGATTTAAATGGTGAGGCCGTCAACCCATGCGCAGAGGCAATGTTAACCACCCTGCCCCAACCCGCTTTGCGCATCATGGGCAGCGCGGCCGCTGTGGTGTGAAAGGCGGAACTGAGATTGATGGCGATGATCGCATCCCATTTTTCAGCCGGGAATTCATCGATCGGTGCAACATGCTGAATACCAGCATTGTTGATCAGGATATCGCAGGCACCGGCCTGTTCGATCAGGGCGCGGCATTCATCCGGTTTGGACATGTCCGCCTTGATGTAGCGGGCCTCGACGCCGTGTTTTGCGGTGATTTCGGCGGCAATGGCATGGTCTTCGTCGCGGTCGCTGAACGAGTTGATGATGACCGATGCGCCGGCGCGGGCCATTTCATGTGCGATGCCGAGACCGATGCCCGAGTTTGATCCGGTGATGACGGCGGTTTTTCCTGAAAGCGACATGGCGTATTCCTTAGATAATGCTGCGCGGCAGCATACATGCCGCAAATGCAAAGGCAACGCGGCTCCGATCAAATGTCAGTGCATGACCATTGAAATGGTGCCGTGATTGTTATCCCAGAGCCAGCCAGTCAGAATAGCTGAGTCCCTCTGCGCCATCCTGAAAGTGCTCTGGCGTTAGATCTGTCAGCTCCAGACCGCGAATGATAACGATCGACGTGCCGTCGTTGTAAACCGTGTTTGCCCCGCGTTGCTCGGCGTTTTCGGTGAACAACTCATAGGCCAAGGCGCGATTGTAGGTGCCGTTCTGGCTGGGTCCGATCCAAAGAATGTCCTCGCTGAGGTCGAAGTCCGTCACAACGGTCCGCCCGGTTGGTTCGGTGCTAAAGCCAAACCCGTCATCCGGCGCGAGCAAATTCAAAACAAAGGCGTCTGGTCCCGGTCCGCCGGTGAGTGTGTCGTTGCCATTGGCCCCCGCCAGGAGGTCGCGGCCTGTGCCACCCGACAGCCGATCATTTCCGTCCTGACCGAACAGCAGGTCATCTCCGGCGGCACCACGCAGGGTGTCGTCACCTTGGTTGCCGGACATCGAGTCATTTCCGAAGTTGCCCAACAGGAGGTCGTCGCCAGCGCCGCCGATAATCGTGTCGTTATCCAAACCACCGTTCAGATAATCGCTACCGTCGCGGCCAACCAGGCTGTCGTTCCCGTTTTGCCCATACAAGCGTACCGCCGCCCCGGAAAGCGCGCTGGCTGTCAGATAGTCATCACCCGCTCCGGCAAAAACGCCCGGCAGGTCCCGCCACGCATTTGCTTCGGCGCCTTGAATGATCACATCATTCCCCGGGGTTCCATCGATGCGCAGGTCAGCATCAAGATTGAACCAAACGCCCCCGACAGGTCCGGGCTGCCTGAGCGCGGCTGCAGCGGAGAGACTGGTCAGCATCGCAGTTGTCAGCCCCTCAAAGGGCGGCTCCATTTCGGTCGCGAAATCATCCAACGGCCGTGCCAAGCCCGTCGCCGTGTAGACCGGCGCGTTGTCGAAATCGATGCCTTGTGACGCCACCAAAGTCAGCGTGATCGATGTGACGGTGCCACCGACAGGCATCCCGTCGGAGCCAATGCTAAACCCGTCACCGCGAATAACGAGGTTCAAGGCCACGCCGGGATCATTGGGCAGTGGATCGCGCGCAAAAATTTGTGAGTCTGCGACTCGGACAACAGTGTAACTCATAAAAAAACTCATGTTTTTGGCAGCAAGGAATTTCCTGCGTAGGACCCTTCCAGGACAATCGGATAAGTAGAGTGATCGCGGAAGCGCAACAAGCGACAATCAGCCAGTTCTGCGGAAATCAGCCGACCAAAAAAAAACCCCGGCACAAGGCCGGGGTTCAGTCATTGAGGCAGGTTTCATACAGGCAAGAAACCTATCGAGCAGTGCCCTCTTTATAAGCAATTAACGCGCCGAGTCCAACCTAAAAGTTTGTAAATGCTGAAATCCCCCGATACGCTCAGCCCCAACAATACAACGGCTGACAGGGATTGTTGCCAAAATGAGCATCGATTATTTCCAAATACCAAGACAATTTTTGAACCCTCTGGGCGCTGCGATTCTATCGGTGGCTGTACTGGGTTCAACCGCACATGCGGACAAGGCGCACGGCATAGCTATGTATGGTGCGCCCCAACTCCCACCTGATTTTGTGTCCCTGCCCTATGTGAACCCGCAGGCCCCCAAAGGCGGGCGGATCGTAATCGGCGAACGCGGCGGCTTTGACAGCCTCAATCCGTTTATCCGGAAAGGCACGGCGCCGTGGCAGCTTCGGTTCTCTGGCACCATCGGTTTCGAAAGCCTGATGGGCCGCAGCTGGGATGAACCTTTCACGCTCTACTGCCTTCTCTGCGAATCGATTGATGCCTCTGACGACCGCAAAACGGTGACCTTCACCCTACGTGAAGAAGCCCGATTCTCTGACGGGAGCCCGGTCACGGTTGAAGACGTTATGTGGAGCTACGAGACGCTCGGCACCGTGGGCCATCCGCGGTATCACAATCTATGGAAAAACATCGCCTCCATGGAACAGACCGGGCCTCGCTCTGTCACGTTTACGTTCGACTCTGATGATCGGGAACTTGCGCTGTTGGTTGGCATGCGCCCGGTTCTCAAAAAGGCACACTACGATGGCATCGACTTTGCCGAAAGCGGCACAGACGTTGCTCCGATCACAAGCGCACCTTACGTGATCGAGGATTTTGAAGCTGGCCGCTTTATCAGTTTGAAACGCAATCCCGACTACTGGGGCTGGGACCAGCCCTTCATGCAGGGTCAGGCCAATCTGGACGAAATTCGGATTGAGTATTTCTCGGACGGGACCGCGCAGTTCGAGGCGTTCAAATCCGGGGCTCTGAACACCAATCGTGAATTCAACGCCGAGAAATGGGAAACCCAATACGATTTCCCGGCGATTGATCGGGGCGATGTCATCAAGTCGGTCCTGCCGCACCAGCGCCCTTCCGGGATCACCGGTTTTGTTATGAACACACGGCGTGACTTTTTCGCCGATTGGCGGGTGCGCGACGCAATGCTGCATGCGTTCAATTTCGAGTTCATTAACGAAACGATGACCGGCGGACGTCAGCCGCGCATCACATCGTATTTTTCCAACTCGCCGTTGGCCATGTCTGACGGCCCGGCCGAAGGATTGGTTCGCGAGCTGTTGGAGCCATTTGCAGCCGAGCTGCCCGAGGGTGTTCTAGAGGGCTACACGCTTCCTGAAAGCGACGGCTCACTGCGCAATCGTGCCAACATTGCGAAGGCCGCTGATATGCTGGCCGAGGCTGGTTGGACTGTCCAGGATGGCGTTTTGAAAGACGCAAATGGCAAACCATTCGTCTTTTCCATCCTTCTGACCCAAGGCTCTGCCGAGGAAGGTTCCATCGCGGATCTCTACGTGCAGGCGCTGGAGCGTCTTGGGATGCAGGTCACCATTGAAACCGTTGATTCCGCTCAGTTTAAGGAGCGGACGAACACTTTTGATTTCGATATGACATGGTATCGGCGTGGTGTGTCGCTGAGCCCCGGCAACGAGCAAAAGAAGTACTGGGGTATTGAGGCGGCTGACACCGAAACCTCGCGCAACTGGATGGGTATGAAATCCCCTGCTGCTGAAGCGATGATCGATGCCATGCTGACCGCTGGCACACGCGACGAATTCCTGTCGGCTGTTAAGGCGTTGGACCGGGTTTTGACCGCTGGGCGCTATGTTATCCCCACCTACCAATACAACATCAGCCGCATCGCTCACGCCAAAGAACTCAAGTTCGCCGAGCCGCTTCCGATCTACGGTGATTGGATCAACTGGCAGACCGACACGTGGTATTGGGAAGACTAAAAAACCCAACTTATCCACAGACTCTTTTTTCGGCGCGCGGGATTTGCTATCCTGCGCGCTGAATGCGTCAAAAGGCGCGTCGTAAGAAAAAGAGATGAGGCAGACATGAAACGAGCAGCGTGCATTCTTGCGCTGGCCCTTGCATTGGCTGGGTGCGCAACGATTGATGGCATCGGTCAGGATATTTCGGGTGGCGCCAAGCGGGTCCAGAACTGGCTCTAGTCCAATGTGGGCACTAAGACTTTTCGCCTAAAGACGCAGACCGTCTGCGCATCCTATGATCGGGATGCGCAAGCGAAAGGCCAGAGCATGACAAACACATCCGAGCAGCCAAGCCAATCCGTGCCAAACGCACCAGCGGCCTTGGTCGTCGATGATCATCCATTGTTTTGTGATGCCCTGACCCTCACGCTCCAATCCATTGCCGATTTTGAAGAAATCCGCACGGCGCTTACTTTGGAAAAGGCGCTTGAGATCGTGAATCAGGACAGCCGTATCGGGTTGATTGTGCTGGATCTCAATCTGCCGGACGTGAATGGTCTTGATGGTTTGGTGCGGTTGCGGACCGCTGCCCCGAAGGCCTCGATCATTATTGCCTCCAGTATGGCGGACAACCGGATGATCAGCCACGCTCTCAAGGCGGGGGCAGACGGTTTCGTGCCCAAGCATTCCCAGCGTTCAGTGTTTCGCCGCGCGTTTGAAGCCGTGGGCAAAGGTCATGCCTTTGTACCAGATGGCTATATTGACCCGCAGGGGGGAAATGACAGCGCCTCTGACGAAGCCTTGGTACGGCTTGCATCGCTGACCAACCAGCAGGCCCGCATCCTGCATCTGATTTGCGAAGGCAAGCTGAACAAGCAGATCGCTTATGATCTTTCAATCGCTGAAACGACAGTCAAAGCACATGTCACCGCGATTATGCGTAAACTGGGTGTGCACAGCCGAACCCAGGCTGTGCTGATCGCGCAGGAGGCCAGATTTGCCAAGGTCTTGCCAAGCGACGCCTGACAGCCCTATCCTTTCTTCAGCTGAACTCATGGGGATAAAGCCAAGTGGACGGAGCCATAGAACGCTCCGCGCGGGAGGAGACAGCCCAGACCGGCACTCTTAGAAGTGCGCAGGTTGCCTTTGACGCAGACGATCCGGCGTCCGAGCTTGCCAGACAATTGGGCAAAGGCCCTTTTGAACTGGTGTGTCTTTTCGTTTCACCGCGCGCCGATTTCGCGGCCCTGACGGGCGCCGCGCAAAACGCCTTTGGTGGCGCGGATGTCATTGCCTGTACAACTGCGGGCGAACTGGGGCGCAATGGCTATGAAGAGGGCCAGATCATTGCGCTGGGTTTTCCTCAGGAACAGTTCGCCGCCCATGTCTTTGAGATCGATAGCCTGTCGGATATGGAAGATCAGGCTGTCATCGACGGTTTGATCAATGCCCGTCTTCAACTGGCCGGTCGCGCCGCTGAAATGGGATCAGAATTTGCCTGCCTTCTAGTCGACGGTCTGTCCATGCGCGAAGAGCATCTCACCTCGGTGATTGCCTCGGGTCTGGGGCCAATGCCGCTGTTTGGCGGCTCATCCGGCGATGGAACGGCTTTCAAGCAGACCCTGCTTTCACACAACGGGCGCATCATGGGGGATGCAGCCCTGCTCACAATGGTTCGGTCACATTGCGCCGTCGAGGTGTTTAGTCTCGATCATCTGGTGCCCACGAAAACACGCATGGTGGTAACTGGCGCGGATCCCGAAAACCGGATCGTGCATGAAATAAACGCCGAACCTGCGGCGCTCGAATATGCGCGTTTGCTGGGCAAAGACCCCAATCAGCTATCGCCCTTTATCTTTGCCGCCCACCCCGTTGTCGTGCGATTGGGTGACAGCCACCACGTGCGCGCTATCCAGCGGGTCAACGAAAACGGTGATCTGGTTTTCTTTTCCGCGATCAACGAAGGCATGGTCCTCACGCTCGCGGATCATCAGGATATGGCGGAACATCTGGACGAAGGTCTGGGCCGGCTGGCCCGCGACCGAACACCAGATCATATTTTGGGCTGTGACTGCATCTTGCGGCGGATCGAGGCCGGGCAGGTCCAGCAAACCCGCGAAGTATCGCGGGTTCTGGCCAATCATCGGGTTTTTGGCTTTTCGACCTACGGGGAACAAATCGGCGCTTTGCATGTGAACCAGACTTTGACCGGTGTTGCGATCTATCCACCTGAACAGTCAGATCGGTGATCGAATGAGTCTCGTCAACGCCGCAGACAGTCTGGAAAAACAAAACCAAAAGCTTCAGATCATCGCCGAAGCGCTGATGAACCGTGTTGAATACGGAAGCGAGCAGTCGGGCGCGGCCTATGCTCAGTTCGAACGGGCGGCGCTGCTGGAAAAACGGGTGCGCGCCCGCACGCTCGAACTGGAACGCACGCTGGATCTTTTGCATGAATCCAACGCGCAGCTGGCCCGTGCGAACGACGAAACAGAAGCGGCCCGCCGAAATCTGGCTGATGCCATCGAAACCGTGTCCGAAGGCTTTGCGCTGTTTGATCCAAATGATGTTCTGGTCATGTGCAATTCGCGGTTTTGCCGGGATTTTCGGGATACCGCTGAAAACCTGACACCCGGCTTGCCGTTTGTTGAATACGTCAAGAAAATCAGCCTGTCCCAGTACCTGGCCTTGCCACAAGGCATGACCGCAGACCGTTGGGCCGCGCGCCGTTTGCGGCGCCATCAGGACAGGCGCGTGATGTTCAATGTGCAACTGACGCATGACCGTTGGCTTCAGGTTTCCGAGCACCGCACAGCCAACGGCGGAACCGTGGTTTTGCAAACCGATGTGACGGATCTGGTTCGGCTGGAGCGTCAGGAACGGGACAAGCTTAAGGACAAACAGACACGGATGATCCGCGCGACGCTGGATCACCTCAATCAGGGGGTTTGTGTCTTTGACGAAAGCGCCCGTTTGCTTGGCTGGAATGACAAATTGGGAACACTGCTTGGGGTTCCTGCGCGGCGGCTGCATCTTGGGGCATCGTTCTTCACGCTGGTCGAACAACTGGACGAGGACATGGCCTTTACCCGTGGCATAGATCGAGCCGGTTTTGCCAAGTGGGCCCGAACAGACGGGCCGCGCGATCCGATTAGTTTCGAGGTGCGGCGCGGCGGCAGCGAGACCTTGCAGATATTTGGCCGCAGTATGCCGGATCGTGGGTTTGTCATGTCTGTCACGGATGTTTAGGCAGAACGCGAAGCGGCGCAAAAGCTTTTTGAGTTGAATGAAATTCTGGCGGGAGATGGAGCGGACGCTGGACCTTGAGGATGCGCTCAGCGCCGCAGAGCGCGCGAACGCATCCAAGTCACGCTTTGTTGCGGCCGCAAGCCATGATCTCTTGCAGCCTGTTTCCGCTGCCAAACTCTATATTGCGTCGCTTGCGGATCGTTGCACCACCAGCGAGGAAACCTCGATCCTCACCAAGGCGGAATCAGCGCTGTCCGGAGCCGAGCAGATCATCGAAGCCTTGCTTGATATTTCCAAGCTTGACGGAGACGGTCTGAGCTTTGACGTGCGGGCGGTTCCTCTGCGCGATGTGCTACGCCCCCTGCGTGACGAGATGGAAGTGCTGGCCGCGAACAAAGGGCTGAGGCTGGATTTTGTTGAAAGCGGGCTGATGGTCGAAAGTGATCCGGCCTACCTGCGCCGGATTGTCCAGAACCTGTTGGCAAACGCGATCCGCTACACCGACAGCGGCCGGGTCCTGCTGGGCGTGCGCCGCAATGGTGGATCTGCCCGTATCGAGGTCTGGGACACCGGGCCGGGAATCGCCGAGGACGATCAAAGCTCCATCTTCGAAGAATTTCGCCGTCTGGATACTTCTGCCAGTGACAATGATGGTTTGGGTCTGGGGTTGGCTATCGTCGAACGTGCCTGCGCGCGTCTGGGTCACCCGCTGGGGCTATGGTCGCAGCCAGGACATGGCAGTTGCTTCATGGTGAATGTACCCATTGCAGGTTTGGCAGGACCCAGTCGCGATGTCAGCCGCCGCACGCCAAAACCCATTGGCGTGGCTCAGGCCGGCATGATCGCCTTGTTGGTGGAAAACGACCCCCAGATGAGACGGGCAGTTTCGATCCTCATGGAGAGCTGGGGGGTCAACGTGATCGAGGCCGAGGATGCCGCTTCGGCACATGAATTGCTGGAAGACCTGCAAATCAATCCCGATGCCTTGGTTCTGGATTATCAACTTGGCGCGGGACCGTCCGGTGTCGATCTCTACAAGAGCATTTGCGAGATGGCGGGCCCCCTGCCCTGTGCCATCATTTCTGCGGATCGGTCTGCCGATTTACGCGCGACCTGCAAGGCTTTGGCGGTTGAGTTCATGCAAAAGCCGCTTGATCGCCAAAAGCTGGGTCAGTTCCTGAATTTGGTCGCGCATCAAATGCAGTAGTGCCGCAGGCGTCTATTCAGGCGTCCTGATGTACGGTCAGATAATCGGCGGCGCGGGCACGGATTTCTTCAGGCCAGCCGCGCGGCTGGATCACACCGATATCCGACAGAACCAAAGTCAGCATCATATCGACCCGGCGTTCGCCGCCGCAGGTCGCTGCCAACATAACATCCATACTGGTACGACCGATGGCAGACACCTGAAGGCGCCAGACCAGATGATCGCCCAGCCGCGACGCGGCCGGGAACTCTGCTTCGCAACGAACAATCGGTGCACCAAGGTCTTCGCCGCCGTGCATTCGGGCAAAAGACCAGTCGAGTGCTTCATCGAACCAACGTTCGATGACCTCGTGGGCCATTTCGCTGTATCTGGGGAAATGAACGATGCCTGTGGCATCGCAATGCTGGCTTAACACCTGAAGGTGCGTCTTGTAGGAATTCATCGTCGTCTTTTTGTTCGTCCTGTCGCTCCAATCGGTTAACACAAAGTCGGCTTTCGGAAAACAAATTTCCAAAACCGGTGCCCGCATGCATCCGAAACCTGATGCGGTTCGCACACGGGCGCCGGTGGCGACTACTTCATCGCGCGGCATCTGCCCTTGGGTGCGGGCAGCCCCAAACGCTGTGGATTCACGATCAGGATCCAACGCTCGGGATAGCCCGGTGCCTTGGTCAAGCGGTAACTGCAGCCTTGCGGTGTGGTCATGTATTTGTCGCTTCTCCGTGTAACGGTTCCCTGCGTGCTGACAAACGGCGTCATGGTTTGCGCCACTAGTGGCATGGCCTGGGCGGATTGAGTTGGGTTTGTAGGGCTGCTCAATCCGAAAACGGCAAGGGCAGCAAAAGTTGCAAGGCTCACGGGTTGTCTCCATTCTGTTTGGCTGTATCGCGAAATGCGACAGACAAGCAGACTGTGCCGCCCTGCCGAAACAACAGGCTGTCCCAAGGTGGGCAAAACCGTGACCCTTGGTGCAGATTTTAGAAAACTTGTCGCGGCTACCGTGCAATGACGATATCGGCGCGCAGCCCACCTAGGTTTTCGCTTGCGCCCAGCCGAAGCACCCCGCCATGCGCACGCGCAACATCGGCGGCAATGGCCAGCCCGAGGCCCACGCCGGATCCCTTGTCCTGATTGCGGGCGGGGTCGAGCCGCACAAACGGGCGCAAGGCGGTTTCCCGATCCTCGCTTGGAATGCCCGGGCCGTCATCTTCAACCCTGATGCGCAGCGATTTGTCAGTCAACGTCACGTGGACTTCGCAATTGGTGCCATAGCGCACGGCATTGCCGATCAGGTTTTCCACGGCCCGTCTGAGCGCGGCCTCTCGCAGAGCGACAGTTCCCTCGCCCGTGGCCTCGACAAGCGAGACGGATTGCCCGCCCCGAATGCAATTGTCGACGATGTCATCCACCATCGCGATCGGATCCACCGGCTCGGCTGGGCCGGTTTCCGCATCACCACGGGCGAAATCCAGAAAGGCGTCAATCAGCCCCTGCATGTCTTCCACATCCCGCTCGAGCGGTTTGCGATCCTCGTCATCCAGCAGCGACAGACCCAACCGCAGGCGGGTCAATGGCGTGCGCAGATCGTGGCTTACGCCGGACAGCATCATGGTGCGCTGTTCAATCTGCCTCTCGATCCGGGCGCGCATGTCCAGAAAGGCATGTCCAGCTGCGCGCACCTCGACCGCCCCGGAGGGATTGTAGGGAACCGTGCGCCCCCGGCCAAAAGCCTCGGCGGCACCGGCCAGTCGTGTGATTGGCCGCAGTTGATTGCGCAGATATAAAAAGGCGATCAGCGTCATAAGCAGACCGAACACCACCATGTTGACCAGCAACTGGTGCGGGTTGGACGCCGAGACCCTGCCCCGCGAAACCTGCACTTCATAGAGCTGTCCGTCACGCCGCACGAACAACCGGACCAGATCGTCATTGGGCAGCAAAATCCGCTCTAACCCGCGCAACCGTGTTTCGAACGATTGCGTCACAACGATTCCGGTAAAGTCGTACCACCGGCGGGTGTTGGACTGGGGCAACGCGGCCTCTGGTATTGCTTCTATCCCGATATCAAGCGCCCGCGCGGTGCGATCCTGTGCGTCCCCACTGTCCAGCACCACCGAAACCGCTCGCGCGGTTTCGCGCGACAATTGCTGCGTAACGCCGTCAAAGTGCCGTTGAATAAAGACAACGGACACGACCAGTTGTAGCGTGACCACGGGTAGGATCAGAATCAACGCGGCCCGACCGTATAGGCCGCGCGGCATGTAGCGTTTGAGCCAGTCGAAATTCATGACACCGAACCTATCGCGACCATTGGCCATGCGCCACCAGCAAAGAGAGACCAATGCAGGACCCGCAACCAGACTTCCGCCCGCAGACGGGCGTGCCAGAAGAACTTTCACCCGGTCTGCGCAGAATTCTGGCCCCCAACCCCTCGCCCATGACGTACCGCGGCACCAACAGTTATGTGCTTGGCCATGAAAACCTGGCCGTGATCGACCCCGGACCGCTGGACATGGATCATCTGGACGCGCTTTTGGCGGCGGTGGGCCCGGGACAGAGCATCAGTCATATCCTTGTCACCCATGCCCATATCGACCACAGCCCCTTGGCGCGCCCATTGGCTGAAAAGACTGGCGCGCCGATTATGGCCTTCGGTGCTGCGGACGCGGGGCGAAGTGTCTTGATGCAGAGGCTTGCCGCACAAGGCGCTCTGGAAGGCGGTGAAGGCGTGGATGATGCTTTTGCCCCGGATGTTTACCTGAGCGATGGGGACAGCATCGACGGCGGCAGCTGGCGCCTTGAGGTCATTCACACGCCCGGACATATGGCCAACCACATCAGCTTTGCCTGGGGGGACGTTTTGTTTTCCGGTGATCTAGTCATGGGATGGGCCAGCTCGCTCGTGTCACCTCCCGATGGCGATCTGGGCGCGTTCATGCGCTCACTGCGCAGGCTTCAGGGCCGGGACTGGGCTTGTTTTCATGCGGGCCACGGCGCGCCGGTACAAAACCCGTCGGACCGTCTTGCTGCGCTTCTGGCACACCGGCTTGGCCGCGAATCTTCAATCCTCGAGGCCTTGAGCGATGGCCCGGCTGACACAGCGTCACTGGCTCAAACAATCTATGTGGACACACCCGCCGCACTGCTGCCCGCTGCCGAACGCAACATTCTGGCTCATCTCATTGATTTAACGGAAAGAAATCGCGTGGTGCCCATCGGTGCGTTGTCCGCGCGGGCCCAGTTTGCATGCCAGAGTGGGTAGTGCGGATTTTTTGTCGGATTTTGTGGCAAAATCCACTGGACGCGCTGAATCGAGATTGCTATATCGCCTCCACCGTTCCGGCGTAGCTCAGCGGTAGAGCAGTTGACTGTTAATCAATTGGTCGTAGG
>JAHDIS010000093.1 GCA_020630695.1 Paracoccaceae bacterium
TGGCGTCGCGCACGTCGGCCATGATCTTGGTCTTGTCCCAGCCGAATTCGAATTCGAGCGCCACACCAGCATAGTTTTCGGCGGCTGTGCCTGACATGCTTTTCAGACCGTCCAGATCCGACAGTTCGGTTTCCATCGGTTTGACCAGTAGCGTTTCGCTGTCTGCCGCGGAAATGCCGGGGAACTGCACCGAAACGAACAGCGCCGGAATTTCGATGTCCGGCTCGCCTTCCTTGGGCAATGCGATGTAGGAATAGCCGCCGACAAGGATCGACAAAGCGATAAAGGCCAGGATCATCCTGGCCCGGGACGCGGCCCAGTCTACAACACCGGTCATTGGATGACCTCCTCAAAACTGGGCGCGACAGGCACACCGTCGGTCACGAACTCCTGTCCGACGGTAATCACATCCACTTGGTCAGGCAGACCGGTCACCCAGACCCCATCGCGGGTGTCGCGCAGCAGTTTTACCGGGTTGAACAGGGCCAATCCGTCGGCATCAATGCTTCGCACGCCCAGATCGCCTTCGTCGTTCAGGGTCAAAGCCGATTGCGGGAGCAGGTGTGCAGGCGCGCCCTCGGCCTCGATCGCGATTGCGGCAGTCTGGCCGTCACGGATCAGCAGGTCTGCATTTTCGGCTGTCAGCTCCACACGGAAGGTGCGTGTCACCGGATCGGCACTGCGCGACACGAAGGAAACCTGCCCCACAACTTCGGTGTCACCGACCAACCGCGCTCCGGCGCGTGCGCCTAGTTCGACGCGGGCGACATCCACTTCGGGGACAAAGCCCACGATCTTGATCGGGTTCAGCTGAATGATCGTCGCGCAGACGCCGCCGGGCTGCATCAGCGCGCCCAACTCTGCCGTGTCGGTCTCCAACAGGCCCGAGAACGGCGCGGTGATGCTCAGGCGGTCAATTTCCTTGTCGGTCGTGGCCAATGCAGCCTCGGCGGATTGAATGCCAGCGCGCGCGTTTTCTTCGCCGGAAAGGGCTGCCTCGATGGCGGCAAGCGCCCCCTCGAGCGAGGCTTTGGCACTGATGACCGCCGCGCGCGCGCCTTCGACGCTGCTGAGCGCGGTTTCCACACCGGCGCGTGCGTTTTCGACCTGGCTTTGTGCAGCCTGAACGCCCGCGATGGCGGACTCCACATCCGACCGTGCTGTTTCGACACCGGCCCGTGCGCCTTCAACCTGGCTTTTGGCGGCCTGGATGCCTGCCTCTGCGCTCTTGATGCCGGAAAGTGCCGATTGAACCTGCGCTTTCGATGACTCATAGGCCGCTTCCGCCGATGCCAGTCTTGTTTGCGCGGCAAATCCATCGCGGGCCAGTTGGCGCGCTGCGTTCAGATTGATCTCGGCTTCCTTGACGCGGGCCTGCGCTTCAAGCAGCCGCGCCTCGGCCTCTGGATAGCGGGCTTCGGCCTCAGCAAGGCGGGCCGTGGTTTCGGGGATCTTCGCCTTTGCCTCTGCCAGTCGCGCTTCTGAGGCTGGAATGCGGGCGCGCGCCTCGAGAAGCCGGGCCTCGGCCTCGGGTACGCGGGAACGTGCTTCCAGCAAACGCGCTTCGGCGGCGGGTACACCGGCTTCGGCCTCCGCGATGCGGGCCTTTGCTGCCGGTACCTGCGCGCGTGCTTCGGCGAGACGGGCACCTGCTTCTGGCACGCGTGAATTTGCTTCGGCCAATCGGGCCTGCGCTTCCTGCTTGGACACGCGGCGCGTGCCGGTGTCGATTTCACACATCATTTGCCCGGCTTCGACAAATGTGCCGCGGCGCAGGGGCTCAGACACGATCTTGCCGCTGGTTTCGGCCCGGACTTCAACTTGGCGCAGGGCCTCGGTTTCGCCGCGCAGGATGACCGCGCTGTCGATTTCCTGTGCGGTCGACCGCATGGCCATCACGCGCACAGTGCCTTCGGGCAGCGCTGTTTGCTGGTCATCCTCTTCCGGAGCGGCGGCAACATCTTCGGCTTCACCGTCTGTGGCAGTCTGTTCCGCATCGCCGCCCAGCAACGCGGCTGGTGTGTAGGCACGGGTGAATTCCTGCAGGCGATCCCGCTCAAGGACGAGCACGTACAAAAAGCCCATCACGAGGAGCGCTGTGATTACTGGAATGATCCGCATCTGACTTATCCACTTTTGTGCCGGACGGCTGTCAATGTTACGACGCGTTACATAGGCCGCGTTCTGCCAAGGCCAATACGCCCAACTCTCTAAACTGTCCAGTTTAGTTTTAGGGTTGGAAGGTGGTTTCTTCAAGGCGCAGCCGTGGATTTGTGGTGACTGCGAAGCATTTTCCGGCAAGCTGCCGCGCATGCGGGCAGGAGTCCTCCCTTGGCACTGGCGTGGACCCACGCTAAGAGAGGTCAAAGCACGGCCGTCAAAAAGGGCGGCGCATCGGCAGGGGGCCCGCGTGAGCGATACCGACAGTTTCATTGAAGAGGTGACAGAAGAGGTCCGCCGTGACCGGCTTTTCGCCACCATGCGCAAGTACGGATGGATTGCCATCCTCGCGGTTGTTCTGATTGTTGGCGGTGCCGCGTGGCGCGAATACAGCAAGGCCCAGACCGAAGCACGCGCGCAGGCCTTTGGCGATTCCATTCTGTCCGCTCTGGAAGGCGAAGACGAAGCCGCTCGTATCGATGCGCTTAGCGCGATCGAAGCACCGAGCAGTGACGGCAACGCGATCCTGCAATTGCTGATCGCGGCAGAAGAGGGCAGCGCTGGTCGTGACGGCGATTCCGTCGCGCGCCTCACAGCCGTATCGGACAATGCCGAAGTTCCACAGATTTACCGCCAGATTGCCAGCTTCAAGGCACTGACCCGCACCGATGGCGGGCTGAGTGCCGATGAACGCCGTGCCGGGCTTGAGGCGCTGGCGATTCCGGGCCAGCCCCTGCGCGTTCTGGCCGAAGAACAATTGGCGTTGCTGGACATTGAAACCGGCAATGCAGAGGCGGCGCTGGAGCGACTAATTCAGCTTTCGCAGGATTCAGAGGCAACGGCGGGCTTGCGCCGTCGTGCTTCACAGTTGATTGTGGCCTTGGGCGGCGAGCCGCAGGGCGGCTGAACCGACGCATAGGCCTGGCAGGAGGGCAGCGAATGGCATTGGCAAGAAGCGCAAGCATTCTGGGAATGTTGGCCGTAATGACGCTTGCGGGCTGCGAAGACCGTGAAGTGATCCTCACCGGGGAACGCCTTGGGGTTCGAGATGTTCTGGAAACACGCGGCGGACCGGATGCCCTCGCTGGCGAAAACACATCGCGTGCAATCGCACTTGGCGGCGCCAGCAGCAATGCCAGCTGGACGCAGAGCGGCGTCTCGCCTCATGTTCGGATTGGCCATGCTGCACTGGGCTCAGGATCGCTTAACCCGCTTTGGTCCGTGGACATCGGTGCTGGCGACAGCCGCCGGAACCGTTTGAATGTTGATCCCGTGGTGGCGGATGGCCGGATCTTTACGGTCAGTGCCGATCACATCGTGCGTGCGACCTCTACTGGGGGCGAAACACTCTGGAGCTATGATCTGACGCCGCAGCGTGACGATGC
This sequence comes from Paracoccaceae bacterium, assembly GCA_020630695.1. Classification (GTDB taxonomy): domain Bacteria; phylum Pseudomonadota; class Alphaproteobacteria; order Rhodobacterales; family Rhodobacteraceae; genus Thalassococcus_A; species Thalassococcus_A lentus. Next base: position 3,546 of record JAHDIS010000093.1, read on the forward strand.
AAAGCAGGGGCAGGGCGGTGGTCTCGCTGTTTCAGGCGGCACGCTCTATGTGGCTTCAGGATTTGGTACGTTGACCGCGCTTGACGCCTCGAATGGCGCTGAGGTCTGGACACAAAGACTGGATGCCAGCGCGACCGGCGCTCCATCGGTGCGCGACGGCGTGGTCTATGTGGTGTCCGGTGATCAGATTGCCTGGGCCATCGAAGCCGACAGCGGCCGTGTCCGCTGGCAGGTCGAGGGCGTGGGCGATGCAAACAATGTCGCCGGCGCACCAGCACCGGCGATTGGCGAAAAACATGTGATATTCTCGTTTGGCAACGGCTCTGTGCAAGCGATGTTCCGTCAAGGCGGATTGCGCCTTTGGAGCGCTGATCTGCTTGGGCGTCGCAACGGTTTTGCCCTGTCCGGCATTGATGACATCACCGGTGATCCGCTGATTTCCGGTGAAACCGTTTACGCGGGCAACCATTCGGGCCGTATCGCGGCGCTGTCGGTGCACACAGGTGAACGGTTCTGGACCGCGCAGCAGGGGGCTCTGGGCCCGGCATGGCCGGCCGGCGACTCGGTCTTCTTTGTCTCGGACCGCAATCAGCTGGTTCGTCTGGATGCGGACACCGGTGAACAGATCTGGCAAGTTGCATTGCCGGGCTACGAGCCGACACGCAATCCGAACCGGAAGCGCGACGCTTCCTTTGCCAACCACGGACCGATCCTTGCGGGTGGGCGATTGATCGTGGCCAGTTCGGACGGGCAAATCCGTGCGTTCTCACCCGAAGATGGTGCGCAGGTGGCAGCAACTGCGATTGACGGCGGCGCAACAACACGTCCCGTTGTGGCGGGTGGCACACTTTACGTTGTGTCTCGCAAGGGTGTTCTGCACGCTTATCGCTAAACGGCGGCGCGACGCCTGATCGCAGCAGGGCGATCTTGTTTGGGCTTGCATGGGCCTTGCAAAGCCCTTACGCGGCAACTCTTTCACGCGGCGCTGAAATGCGTTAAGCGGACGCCTGCAAACCCGGAGCGTGCAGCCAATGTCTTTTTCCGTCGCCCTTGTGGGCCGCCCGAACGTGGGCAAGTCAACGCTGTTCAACCGACTGGTGGGCCGGCGCCTCGCGCTTGTCGATGACCAGCCGGGCGTGACCCGTGACCTGCGCGAAGGCGAAGCGCGCCTTGGAGATCTGCGGTTCACGGCGATAGACACAGCCGGTCTGGAAGAAGCCACCGACGACTCTCTGCCAGCACGGATGCGCCGTTTGACCGAACGGGCTGTCGACATGGCCGATGTCTGCTTGTTCATCGTGGATGCGCGCGTCGGCATCACCCCATCTGACGAAGTCTTTGCAGATATTTTGCGCAAACGGTCTGCGCATGTGATCCTTGCGGCCAACAAGGCCGAAGGATCGGCCGCCGATGCCGGCGTGATCGAAGCCTACAGTCTGGGACTGGGCGAACCGCTGCGGATATCCGCGGAACATGGCGAAGGCATGAGCGAGCTTTATGCTGCGCTTTCTCCGATTGCCGAGGAATTCGAAGAGCGCGCGGCTGCTTCGACGCCCGAGACAGAGGTTGATGTCGAGGACGGTGATCCGGATGCGCCGCGACCGATCACCAAGGAAAAGCCTCTGCAGATTGCGGTCGTTGGCCGCCCGAATGCGGGCAAATCGACCTTGATCAACTCGATCCTTGGCGAAGACCGTTTGTTGACCGGCCCCGAGGCAGGGATCACCCGCGACGCGATTTCATTGCAGATGGAATGGGGCGGTGTGCCCGTTCGAATCTTTGATACGGCGGGCATGCGAAAACGGGCCAAGGTTCAGGAAAAGCTTGAAAAGCTTTCGGTGTCCGATGGCATCCGTGCGGTGAAGTTCGCCGAGGTTGTTGTTGTACTGCTAGATGCGGCCATCCCGTTCGAGACGCAGGATCTCAAGATTGCAGATCTGGCTGAACGCGAAGGGCGTGCGGTCGTCGTGGCCGTCAACAAATGGGATATCGAAGACGAAAAGCAGCAAAAGCTGCGGGATCTTCGCGAGTCCTTTGAGCGTCTGTTGCCGCAGCTTCGCGGTGCGCCGCTGGTTACTGTTTCGGCCCGGACCGGCAAAGGTTTGGACCGTTTGCAGCAGGCCGTCATGCAGGCCCATGATGTCTGGAACCGCCGCGTTCCAACTGGACACCTGAACCGTTGGCTGGCGGGCATGATTGAACGCCATCCACCGCCCGCACCCGGCGGGAAAAGGATCAAGCTGCGCTACATGACACAGGCCAAGACCCGGCCACCGGGCTTTATCGTGATGTGTTCGCATCCCGACAAATTGCCTGCCAGCTATTCGCGGTATCTGGTCAATGGTCTGCGCGAAGACTTTGATATGCCGGGCACGCCAATCCGTTTGACCATGCGCGGTCAAAGCGACGCCAACCCCTTCAAAGGGCGGCGCAAGAAGAACGCGGGCGCATTGAAAAAACATCTAGGAAAGCTGCCCAAGCAAAAGGGCTGACCTCAGTTGCGCGGTGACGCCTTTTCGAGGGCGCGCCCGTTGTCCCAAGTGCCGTGCAGGCTTCCGTCTGGCATGACCACATAGATCACCGGATAGGTGCTGCCCCAGTCCACGGTGACGATCCGGTTCTCTAAGGTGCCCGAGCCGCGATAGCTGTCGGCTCCGACCGTCCAATGCGCAGCAATCGTGTCGCCGGCGTGGGTCAGGGACAGCGCGCCACTATAGGCGCTGCCATCGGGATTGCGGCCGTCGACGGCGTAAAGCCCGGACAAATCGGTTTCACCAAAAGCGGGACTCGCCATGACAAAGGCGCAAAAAGGGATGACACGATGAAAGGACATCTGAAATTCTCCGGATTCTGAAATGTGCACCCAGCTTAAGGCAGGCAGGGTCATTGATGCAAAACCCGAATGTCGCGTTTATTCGGTGTCTGTGCCCCGCACCGCCAGAATGGCGAGGATGCCAATCAAGGCCAGCCCCGATACGGCCACGTTCACAGGCTGCACGTTGGCAACCATAACGCCCACCAGCGCCCAGATCACGGTAATCCCGTATTCCGGCGCACGGTGCAGGCGGTATTGCGCAATCAGCGCAATGGTCAGCGCCAATGCCAGTGCCACCAAGGCCGCCGGTGTGGCGGGCAGGATGCCATAGCCTGCCAGCAGCAAACCAAGCGCAACGCAGGACGCGGCGGTCAGCCAGCCTGTGTAGATTGCGACCGGAGCCTGTTGCAGCCATCGGTCGGTATCGCCGACGCGAAACAGCGCCCACATGGCCGCGCCGAGCATCACCCAGATCATCACCGTTGCGCCAATCACCGATACTTGCGCCACCGGCAACCAGAAGGTGCCAACCGCAAGCGAGACAAACAGGGCAGGGCGCATGGGGTCCCAATCGGCGTCCTGCGCCCGGCGTAGAAGGCCGAAGCCGGACCCGGCGATCAGCCATGCATAAATCAATCCCCAAATCGCAAAGGCGTACCCGGCGGGTTGCACAGGTGGGTCAATCTGCGGGACCGGGAACTGGTCTGCTTCAAAGCCGTTGAAACCCGGCGCCAGCCAGGGCGACGCGGCAAAGGCCACGGCCGCCAAGGCAACGCCAAGAGCCCAAAGGCGGCTCACACCAAGGCGCCTTCCGCGGTGATCCGCGTCTTGCCGCCCAGCCATGGATGCAACGCTTCGGGCAAATCAACCGACCCATCCGCCTGCTGTCCGTTTTCCAGCACGGCAATCAGGCAGCGCCCGACTGCGAGGCCCGAGCCATTCAACGTGTGCAGGAATTCCGGCTTGCCGCCGCCTGCTGGCTTGAACCGTGCATTCATCCGGCGGGCCTGAAAGTCAGCCGCAACCGAAACCGAGCTGATCTCGCGGTAGGTATTCTGCCCGGGCAGCCAGACCTCGATGTCATGGGTCTTGATCATGCCAAAGCCGATGTCCCCCGAACACAGCACAACCGTCCGATAAGGCAGGCCCAGCTTTTGCAGGATCGCCTCGGCGCAGCCGGTCATGCGGTCGTGCTCTTCCATCGATTTGTCCGGATGCGTGACCGAGACCATTTCCACCTTTTCGAACTGGTGCTGGCGCAACATGCCTGCGGTGTCCTTGCCAGCGCTGCCCGCCTCAGAGCGGAAGCACTGTGTGTGGGCCACGTAGCGGCGGGGCAGGTAATCTTCGTCTACCGTCATGCCGTTCACGATGTTGGTCAGTGTCACCTCGGCAGTGGGCACCAGCCACCAGCCATTGGTGGTCTTGTAGCTGTCTTCGCCGAATTTGGGCAGCTGGCCTGTGCCGTACATCATTTCTTCGCGCACCAGCACCGGCGTCCATGTTTCGGTTAGGCCGTGTTCGGCGATATGGGTGTCCAGCATGAACTGGGCCAGCGCCCGGTGCAGACGCGCGACCGCGCCCGACATCACCACAAAGCGCGAACCGCTCAGCTTGGCGGCGGTTTCAAAGTCCAGACCGCCCTTGGCTGCCGGAATTTCGAAATGCTCCAGCGGCTGGAAATCCATCTCGCGCGGGGTGCCCCAGCGGCGGATCTCGACGTTGTCGTCTTCGTCTTCGCCATCGGGCACATCGGCGTGCATGACGTTGGGCAACTCCATCAGAAGCCCTGTCAGCTCGGCATCAAGCTCTTTGGCGCGGGTCTGCATCTGGGCGACTTCGGCCTTTTTCTCGGCCACCAGCGCCCGCAGGCGTTCAAATTCGGCCTCGTCACCGCTGGCCTTGGCGGCGCCCACCAGCTTGGAGGCCTTGTTCTGTTCGGCCTGCGCGGTTTCTGCCGTCAGAATGGCCGCGCGGCGCGCCTCATCAAGGCTCAGGATCGACGAGGATGCATCGCTCACACCGCGGCGGGCCATCGCCGCATCAAAGCCCTGTGGGTTTTCGCGAATTGTGCGGATGTCATGCATCTGTCTGTTCCTTTCGACACGAGTCGCGCGCCTTATGCCCGATCTTGGGATCGGAGTGTAGAGCATCCGTGCACGCAGGGGCGTAACAGGCCTGTGAAAGACGCTCAGGCCACCTTTGGCTGGACTTTAGTCAAGCGCATCGGGATCAAACCCGATCTTGCGCTGCCACGCGCGCCATGCGTCGACAAAGGGGCCGGTGGGGACGAGTTTGCCGTCTTGAACAGCCCAGCGCCAGTCCAATGCCTCGGTCGCCCAATGCGCCGGTCGCGCATCGTCAGGCACCGCCACCGTGCCGTCGGCAAAGAGAACGTCCCAGAACGGTCGGTGTTAGGGGTGGATCATCGACAGACCTCACCGCCGCGCCTCGCAGAGTAGCGGCGGTGAGGTCGGTCGCATCATCCCTCTGCG
>JAHDIS010000031.1 GCA_020630695.1 Paracoccaceae bacterium
CGTTCTTACAACAACCGATCAGTTGGGAACTTCGGCTGTGATACCTTCGACGTAGAAGTTCATGCCCAGCAGATCGCCGTCCGATGCGGTTTCACCTTCGGCGAGCCAAGCTGTGCCATCGGCTTTGTTGATCGGACCTGTGAAGGCATGGTACTCGCCCGACGCCAGCGCGTCTTTCATGGCCAGAGCCTCGGCCTTTACATCAGCGGGAACCGCATCGGTGATCTCACCAATGCCGACCATGCCTTTGCCGATACCATCCCATGTGTCCTGCGATTCCCACGTGCCGTCGATCACAGCCTGAACACGCTCGATGTAGTACGGTGCCCAGTCATCGATGATCGACGAAACCCGCGGCATCGGTGCATAGTCATACATGTCAGACGCCTGACCAAAGGTGATCACGCCACCCGCTTCCTGGGCCGCTGCCTGTGGAGCGGTCGAGTCTGTGTGCTGCAGAACAACGTCGGCGCCGTTCTCGATCAAAGCACGGGCCGCATCGGCTTCTTTCGCCGGATCAAACCATGTGTACAGCCAGACGATCGAGAACTCGACATCAGGGTTAACGCGCTTTGCGTGGATGTAGGCAGAGTTGATGCCGCGGATGACTTCAGGGATCGGAATCGAAGCGATGTAGCCGATCTTGTTGGTCTTGGTCATCTTGCCCGCGATGTGACCCTGAATCGCACGGCCTTCGTAGAAGCGTGCGGAATAGGTTGTCACATTCGGATGCTCACGCTTGTAGCCGGTGGCATGTTCGAACTTCACGTTCGGGAATTTGGCCGCGACCGCGTTGGTCGGGTCCATGTAACCAAAGGACGTGGTAAAGATGATGTCTGCACCGGACAGCGCCATCTGGGTGATCGCGCGTTCGGCGTCAGCCGATTCAGGCACGTTTTCCTGATAGACGGTTTTCACCTTGCCATCGAAATGCGCTTCCATTTTCTGGCGCGCCTGATCGTGTTCATATGTCCAGCCGCCATCGCCCGGAGGTCCGATGTAGATAAAGCCTGCGGTGACTTCGGCCTCGGCCAAAGCGGCCGAGCCAAAGCTCAGTGCCATTGCAGTCGCGGCGGCGGTGGTGGTGAGAAGCGTTCTTCTTTTCATAGGTATCCCCTGTTGGTGGTCTCAGCTTCGGATTTGATCCTCATCATGATGAGGCGTGGAACGGGCGGCCCAGAGAGGCAGGTGCGCCATGGACGCCCCGGGCCGATATGGTGACAAGCACCAGAATGGTTATCAGATAAGGCGACGCGGACAAGAGTGCCACGGGCACAGCGGCTCCTGCGGCCTGCAAGTTCAACTGCAGAACGGTGACACCGCCGAACAAATAAGCGCCGATCATCACCCGGCCAGCCCGCCAGCTGGCAAAGACAACAATGGCCAGCGCGATCCAACCGGCACCTGCGGTCATGCCTTCGGTCCATTGCGGGACGCGCACCAGACTGAGGTAAGCGCCGCCAAGGCCCGCACAGGCACCGCCGAACAAGATGGCCAGAACACGCACGCGTACCACTTTGTAGCCAAGCGCATGGGCACTGTCGTGCGACTCGCCCACGGCGCGCAGGATCAGGCCCGCGCGTGTATATTTCAGGAACGCCCAGACCAAAGCCACGAGCAGCAGGCTGACATAGACCATAATGTCATGCCGAAACAGCATCGTGCCGAGGATCGGCAGATCGCTGAGTATCGGGATGTCCAGCTTAGGCAGAGTGACTGCCTTCATGCCCTCATAGGGTTTGCCGATCAGGCTGGACAGGCCTAGCCCGACCAGAGTCAATCCCAAACCGGTCGCAACCTGATTGGACAGCAGGTATTGGGTCAGAACAGCAAAGCTCAGGCTGAGTGCCGCAGCCGCAAGAGCCGCAGCCGCGAAACCGAGCAACGGCGATGTAAAGGTCACCGCGACGGCAAAGCCCACAACGGCGCCAGTGATCATCATTCCTTCGACGCCAAGGTTCAGCACGCCCGATTTCTCGACAACCATCTCTCCGATCGCGGCCAGCAGGATTGGCGTTGCCGAGATCATGATCGACGCGACCAGAAGGGCGGGATTGATACTGCTCAGGTCCATGCCGGGCCTCCGTGAACAACATGGATCAACGTTGCCGTCGTCACTGCGATAACCAGAACGAACGCCAGATGCTTTTTGTCGGGACGGTGCATGGTAATTTTTTGGATCATCGGAACGCGCCGATGTAAGCCAAAGGCCACTGCCGCCGCTGCAATCACAACGACACCGGCATGGCCAAGCACAAACCAAAGCCAAGCCAGCCCGCCTTCGCCGGTCAGAACGACATGCATCATCATTATTGCCATGACGCCCATCATCAGCCCCATTGCGACCGGCATTATTTGTGCCCGGATCATGACAGCACCTCTCTTTTGCCAAACCGCAGGCGATAGTTGGTGAACACGTCCGTCGCGAGAAGGAAGAACAGCAGCATTCCCTGAAACAACTGGATCGCAGCACCCGGCAATCCCAGCATCAGTTGCGCCAGTTCTCCGCCGATGTAGGTCAGCGCCATCAGCAAACCGGCCAGCAGAATACCGATCGGATGCAGGCGGCCCAAAAAGGCAACGATGATCGCAGTAAAGCCGTAGCCAGCATTGAATTGCCCACTGACCTGTCCGGCGGGCCCCGTCACTTCGAACAGTCCCGCGAGCCCAGCCAATAGCCCGGCAAGTCCAAGGCACAGGAACACCACCCGGCCAGGGTTTACACCGGCAAAACGCGCCGCGCGCGGGGCCTCGCCGCTTAGACGAATGTTAAAGCCCTGAATATGCCGCGCCATCATCACATAGGCCCCGATCACAGCAATGAAGGCTGCAACGACTCCCCAATGCATTCCAGTATTGGCAATGATTTCTGCATTGTGGGCAGCATCCCACTGTTTGAAGTTTCGACTGCCCGGAAAGCCCATACCTTCGGGATTGCGCAACAGACCCGTGGACACCGAAATCAGGATGTTTTGCGCCACATAGACCAGCATGAGCGAAACAAGGATTTCATTGGTTCCAAACCGCACCTTGAGGAACGCGGGGATCATGGCCCAGGCCAAGCCCCCCAAAGCGCCACACAAGATCATGAGCGGAAAAATCAATGGGCTTTCCGAGGGGTAGAACGCGAGCCCAGCACCGGCACCACAAATCGCCCCGACGATGTATTGGCCTTCGGCCCCGATGTTCCAGATGCCGGCCCGGAACCCGATAGACAGCCCGATCGCAATCAGGATCAGTGGCCCGGCCTTGACCAAGAGCTGCGGGCGCGTGAACCCGGCAAACTGCTGATTGAACATCGGATCCCAAAAGATAACCCGAATGGATTCAACGGGGTCTGCCCCATAAAATGAAAACAGGATGCCACCGACAATCATGGTCAGTGCGACCGCGATCAGCGGCGTTATGGCAGTGATCACCTGCGAAGGTTGCTGACGCTTTTCAAGAGAGATCATGTCGTGCTCTCCTTCGCGAGCCCAGAAACCAACTGTGTGGGGCCCGCATCTGCAACCCAAAACCCAAGGCCAACCGCAGCTCTTGGCCGTCTTGCAGTCTTGAACCCTTGCAGGTCAGTCTCATGCATCGGCATGGGCCACCTCCATGTCATGCGCGCCGCCCATCATCAGGCCGATCTGTTCCATATCCAGAGACGAGACCGGGCGCAGTTCGGACAAACGGCCTTCGTTCACAGCGCCGAACCGGTCGGCAATTTCCATCAGTTCATCCAGATCCTGACTGATCACGACAATTGCAGCGCCCTGCGCCGCAAGGTCGAGCAATGCCTGACGGATCGCGGCGGCTGCGGCCGCATCCACACCCCAAGTCGGCTGATTAACCACCAGCACTTCGGGGCTTTGAAGAATTTCGCGTCCAACGACAAACTTCTGCAGATTGCCACCCGACAACGCACGGGCCGCCGTTCCCGGCCCCGGTGTGCGCACATCGAAACGCTCGATGACTTCGGCGGCAAAGTCCTTGGCTTTTGGCCAACTTATGAACCCGCCAGACACCAGCCCCCGCCTGCGTCCCGCGGTCAGAACGCCGTTTTCGATCAGGCTCATGTTCGGTGCCGCCGCATGACCCAGTCGTTCCTCGGGTGCTGACAAAAGGCCCGATCCTCGGCGTTCCGTCGGCCCCATGGCCGAAACATCATTGCCTTTCAGCAGAACGCTGCCAGGCTTGGACGTGCGTTCGCCCGACAGGGCGGCCAACAATTCGTCCTGCCCATTCCCAGCGACCCCGCCGATGCCCAGCACTTCGCCGGCACGCACTTCGAATCCTATGTCACGCAATGGGGTTCCGAAACCGCCCGGCGACGGCAAGCTTAGCCCGCGCACTTCAAGCAGCACCTCACCAGTTTCCACCGTCCGGGCCTGCGGCGTGGCAAAGCTGCTGCCGACCATCATCTCGGCCAATTCGCGGGCACTGGTTTCAGCAGGCGTACAGGTCGCAACCTTTTTTCCCAACCGCAGGATTGTGGCGTGATCACAAAGCGCACGTATTTCCTCGAGCTTGTGAGAAATATACAGGATCGAGGTTCCCTCGGATTTCAGCTTGCGCAGCGTTTCGAACAGGATCTCGACTTCTTGCGGAGTAAGAACCGAGGTTGGCTCGTCCATGATCAGCAGCCGCGGATCCTGCAAAAGACAGCGGATAATCTCGACGCGCTGGCGTTCGCCGGCCGACAGTGTTCCAACCGTTCTGTAGGGGTCCAGCGGCAATCCATAGGTTTCCGAAACTTCCTGGATCTGCTTGGCCAGATCGCGGGGCTTGGGCGGGTTCTCCATGCCCAGCGCGACGTTTTCCGCGACATTCAAAGCGTCAAAAAGCGAAAAATGCTGGAACACCATTGCAACGCCGGATTGCCGCGCTTGGCTGGGTTGGGTTGGTGCAAATGCAGCACCATCCAATTCCATCTGTCCACGGTCAGGCTGAACCAGACCGTAAATCATTTTGACCAGCGTGGATTTCCCAGCACCGTTTTCACCAAGCAACGCATGTATCTCGCCCTTGCCGATGTCGAACGCAACATCGTCATTGGCAACCACGCCGGGATAGGCCTTGGTCAGACCACGGATGGATAAGAGTGTATTGGCCACTCGGATTTGTCCCCCATTTGCTTTTCAAGTAGCCGCGCGGCAACACCAATGGCAATTGCCTGCGGATGCTTTCCCAAGCCTTTTTGCCCAATTGGGCAGCATATGCGCGAAATTTGTGCTTCGGAATGACCCAATGCTGACAGTCTTTTTCGGAACCGCACCCATTTGGTGTCTGACCCGATCAGGCCGCAGAATCCAAACCCATGACCAAGCAACGCGTGGCACAGTGCAAAATCGATTTCGTGGCTGTAGGTCAGAATCAGATGCTCGGCATTGGCCGGTGCATGAACAGCCAGACGTTGCGGATGCGCAGCCGGCAAAACGCGAACATTTTCCGGGACATCATCCGGGAACCGTTCGGCACTGGTGTCAACCCAAGTCAGGGTAATGTCTGACAGCGGACAGAGAACCGAGACCAAAGCACGTCCAACGTGCCCGGCGCCCCAAATCCAAATGTCGCGGGATGGTTGGCTTACTGGTTCTACGAACCATTCACCGATCAATTGGGCCGCAGGCTGTTCACCGCGGGCACGGCCCCGGTCGATGATCCGCTGCACGGCCAGAGGCTTGTCACCAGGCCCGCGCGCGATAACGGCCTGACCTTCGAGATCAGGCAAATGTTCAGCCTCAAACACTTCGGTCAAAAGGGTTACGGCACCACCGCAACACTGGCCAAGATCTGGGCCCAGCGCATGACGGCTAAGCCCCTCTTGATGAAGCGCTTTTTCAGCTGCCTCGAACTCCAGCTGACCGCCGCCTATGGTACCGGACTGTCCGCCTTCCCAAACCAGCATCGCGGCGCCAACCTCGCGCGGGGTGGAGCCCCGAACATCAGCCACGACGACCCGGGCAACCCGGCCATGGGCTTTGACAGCCGCTTTCAATTCCCGAAGATCAAAGCTCATTTTGCACCCGTCGTACCGCAGCAAGAACCCGCTCTGGGGTGGCCGGTGCATTGAGGTCTGGATAGCCGCGCCCACAGGACGCCACCGCGTCAGAAAGAGCCATCAATACCGAGATCCCGTGCATAAACGGCGGCTCACCCACAGCCTTTGAGCGGTAGATCGTATCCTCTTGGTTGGCCCCATCCCAGAGCGCGACATTGAACACGTCGGGCCGATCCGAGCAGGCCGGGATCTTGTAAGTTGATGGCGCATGCGTGCGCAGGCGTCCCTTGTCGTCCCAAACCAGTTCTTCTGTCGTCAGCCAGCCTGCACCCTGAACGAAACCCCCTTCGATTTGGCCAATGTCCAAAGCCGGATTCAGCGATGCCCCACAATCGTGCAGAATATCCGCTCTTAGAATGCGGTATTCCCCACTCAGCGTATCGACCACTACCTCTGATGCACTGACGCCGTAGGCAAAGTAGAAAAACGGACGCCCCTGTCCGCGCAACCGATCCCACTCCAGCTTGGGCGTGCGATAAAAACCGGTCGAGGACAGACTGATCCGGCCTTCGTAGCAAAGCTTGGCAGCTTCGGCGAAGCTGATTGTCCGGTTTCCGTCAGTGACGGAGGTGTCTCCAAAAGCAATCTTATCCGATGGCACTTGCCAAAGCTGTGCAAGGTGGTCGGCCATGCGGTTACGAATGGTGTCACAGGCCGCCAAAACAGCCATTCCATTCAGATCCGAGCCGGACGACGCTGCGGTGGCCGATGTGTTTGGCACCTTCGCAGTGTCCGTTGCGGTAATCTTGATGGTCTCCAGCCCAACGCCAAAACGGCTTGCCGCGACCTGTGCAACCTTCTGGAACAGGCCCTGTCCCATCTCGGTGCCGCCATGGTTCAGGTGAATCGATCCATCCTGATAGACATGCACAAGCGCACCTGCCTGATTGAGATGCGTAAGCGTGAACGAGATGCCAAACATGACAGGGGTCAGCGCCAATCCTTTTTTCAGAACGGGCTGCGTTTCATTCCATGCGCGCACGGCGTCTTGCCGCGCTTTAAAGTCGCTGCTTTCGATCAGGGCTTTTGTCATTTCACCCAAGGCGAACTCTTCGACGGGTTGCCCATAAGGCGTGGTCTGAACCGCCGCGGGAACGGCGTTCTGGTCAGAGCCAAAATAGTTGGCCTGCCTGACCGCAGTGGGGTCCAAATCCAGATGGTGGGCCACGTGGTCCATGACCCGTTCCATCCCGAGCATACCCTGCGGACCACCAAAGCCGCGAAACGCCGTGGCGCTCTGCGTGTTGGTTTTCAAACGATGACTTTCGATCCGAACGTTCGGCACAAAATAGGCGTTCGTGGCGTGCAGCATTGCGCGATCTGCAACAGGCAGTGACAAGTCCTGCGCCCACCCACACCGTGCGTATTGTGTGAAGGCAAGCCCCTGCAGGCGCCCTTTGGCATCGAACCCGGCAGAATAGTGAATACGGAAATCATGGCGTTTGCCCGTAACCATGAAATCGTCGTCACGGTCATAGCGCATCTTCGCCGGTTTGCCGGTCTGCAATGCAACAACCGCACATGCTATTGCCAGCGCGTTGCCCTGACTTTCCTTGCCTCCGAAACCACCGCCCATGCGGCGGGTTTCGACGCGCACAGCGTGCATCGGGATATCCAGCGCGTGGGCCACTTTGTGCTGAATTTCGGTTGGATGCTGCGTCGAGCTATGCACGAGCATGTCACCGCCTTCTTGCGGAACCGCCAGCGCTGCTTGACCTTCGAGGTAGAAATGCTCTTGTCCGCCGATCTCTATTTCACCATCCAGACGATGCGGCGCACTTTGGATCGCTTGTTCTGCATCCCCCTTTTGCCAGATGCGCGGGCCTTCTTCGAAGTGGCTGCCCGCTTCCAGCGCTTCATCGATCGACAGGATCGGCTTTCGTTCCTCATAGGTGATGCTTGCAAGCGCCACAGCCTTGCGCGCCGCCAAATGCGAAGTGGCGGCGACCAGAAATACAGGCTGACCAAGATAGTGAATGCTGTCGTCCGACAGCAGCGGTTCATCATGCGCCGAAGGTGAACAATCACAATCCGTCGGCAGATCCTTCGCGCACCATACGCCGACAACACCGGGGGCACTGCGCGTCTGATCGAGGTCTATACGCGCAATGGTGCCAGAAGCGATCTCGGCCAGTCCAAAGGCCAGATGCAGGCATCCCGCAGGCGTCGGGATATCGTCCACGTATCGCGCAGACCCCGTGACATGCAATCGCGCCGCGTCATGCGGAAGAGGCTTTGCCACGCTCATGCCTGCACCTCCAGCACCGACGTTTGTGCGCCCAGATCGTTCAGCAGATACCGTGAGAGCATGTTGCGGGCGGCAAAAATCCGGTATTCCGCGCTTGCCCGCATATCAGACAATGGTGCGAAATCCTGTTCCCATGCATCCCATGCCCGTACCAGCGCATCATCCGTCCAGGGATGCCCCAGCAAGGCCGCCTCGACAGCTTCGGCCCGTTTCGGGACACCCGCCATACCGCCAAAGGCAATCCGCGCCTGTGAAACGGCACCATCCTCGACTGCGATGTTGAACGCGCCACACACCGCCGAGATATCCTGATCGAACCGTTTGGACAGTTTGTAGACCTGCATCCTGTCAGGTTGATCCGGTATCGTAACCGCCTCGACAAATTCACCCGGATGCCGGTCCTGTTTGCCATACTCGATGAAGAATGCCTCAAGCGGCATTTCCCGCCGCGTTTCGCGATACCGTAGGTGCAGTGTCGCCCCCAATGCAATCAGCGGCGGCGGGTTGTCCCCGATGGGTGAGCCATTGGCAATGTTGCCCCCAATTGTTGCCGCCGCCCGTACCTGTGCGGATCCATAGCGGCGGATCATTTCTGCATAGGACGTGTATTTGCCCTGCACCGCTTTCAGAACGCGATCCATGGTCACCCCGGCGCCGATCCGCAAGCCATCTGGCGTTTGCTCGATCTGGGCCATGTCTTGGCATTGGTTCAGGAAAATAACCTCGTCCAGCTGCCGCAGTTGTTTGGTCACCCAAAGACCAACATCGGTCGCTCCGGCAATCAGCGTTGCCTCGGGCCGGCGCGCGTAAAGATCAGCCAGTTCATCAGCACTTTGCGGCACATGCACCGGGCCAGACAGCGACAACGCGGGTGTTTTCAATGTGGCCACGTCATCTTTGATCCATGCTGGCACATCGTGTTCAAACGCAGCCTGCGCCGCCCTAACGATCGGAGCATAGCCGGTGCAGCGGCACAGATTGCCCGCCAGGGCATCGTCGTGGTTCTGATCCCGGTTTACATGGGCGGTTGCCATCGAAACAACAAAACCGGGAGTACAGAACCCGCATTGCGATCCGTGGTGTTCGATCATCGCCTCTTGCACCGGATGCAGCGTGCCATCCGGGCTGCTCATGCCTTCGACGGTGCGCACCGCTTTGCCGTGCAACTGAGGCAGGAACAAAATGCAGGCGTTCAGGGCACGGGCCCCTCGTGCATCGGTGACCATGACAGTGCACGCGCCGCAGTCGCCTTCGTTACAGCCTTCCTTGGTGCCGGTCAGTCCCCGCACGTCGCGCAACCAGTCCAACAACGTGACCGTTGGTTCCACCCCAGTGAGGGTGACGCTCTCTCCGTTCAGAAGAAAGGTGGTGTCCATTGTGAATTGCCTGCCGCCTTACCAGATTGCCTGTCGGACTAATCCGAAGGTGCGGCCCTCGATGCGGCGTAGAAGGCGCGCGGTTCTACGCCCACAGGCTAGGCGGCGAAGCAAAGATTTTGCAAGCAAAAAACCACAGAGGGATAGAGCATACCTCTAACACGCTGAAAATTATCGCAGTTCCGTCAGGACAGTTGCTTGTCGGCAATCAATTTGGCCAACCGATCCAGACCACTGGTCCAACCGTTTTGGAAGTCATCCCGCATATCCTCGTCGGTTAGCGCGGCGACCGCGACATCGACAACCAAGTCCGTTCCACTATCCGTTTCCGCAAGGTGATACCGCACCAGCGAAACCGCGAACCGGAACCCCTGCGCGCTCACAGTCTCTGAAAAACACGCCAACTGAGGCGCTTCGATATGATACCAATGCGTGTCGATTGAATACTGAGGCTCTTCTGCTGGTCCACAGCGATGTCTTTCCTGCCCACCTTCGCGAAAGTCTGCTTTCTCAAGCGTTAGCGTGTCCTCATCCGACGGAGCACCCCAGATTTCGCGCGCGTGTGGGTCCGTCAGCAGATGCCACAAACGATCCTTGGTGATGGTGAAATGACGGTTCATTTGAAAAACGACGGTCGGCTGGGTCATTGGGATACCTCCTCATTGGCTTCGGCAAGCGCCTGCAATCTGTCCAGACGCCTGCTCCATTGGCCACGCTGCCGATTCAGCCATGCTTCGGCATCGGCCAAGGGCGCAGCTTCGATATGCAGTGTGCGGACGCGACCTGATTTTACAGAACGCACCAATCCGGCCTCTTCGAGTTTGCCTAGATGCTTCATGAAAGAGGGTAGCGCCATTTGATGAGGCGCATGCAATTCGCTAACGCTGGCCGGGCCTTCAACAAGCCTTTCGACAACGGCGCGCCGTGTTGGGTCAGCGATAGCGGCGAAAAAGAGATCGAGATTGTTATCCATTTGGCTAAGTTACGCCAACAGCAAAGCCCGCGCAATAAAAACTTAGCCAAATAGATAACAAATATTCCAGTACTCAGAACGGTAGGAAACCGTCGTCCAGTTCATAGCTATTCACCGCGTGCAGCGGCTGATCACCGTCAAAGATGAAGGCAAAGACATGCGCCAGATCGGAGGCTAGCGTCATGCGGCAGAAGACAACGTCAGGGTCAAACTGAGCAGGGCAACCGGCAAGATCGACAAGTTCGATGGACGCTTCGAAAATCTTATACGTAAGAGCGCCATCCACAAGAAATGAGACACCTTCGGCTGTGGTTTCTCCAGCGCCCGAGTCCGCAACTAAATTCTTATTATTTTAGTCAGTTAAGTTTCATCTTCATTTTGGGGTTCCGGAAACAAGCCCCCCTGCATACTGTGTTGCAATGACTGATCCCCGATTCATCCATCTTCGCGTCCACACGGAATATTCGCTTCTAGAAGGCGCCGTTCGGCTGAAAAAGCTGCCCGGCCTTTGTGCGGATATGGATATGCCCGCGGTCGCAGTAACCGACACCAACAACCTGTTTTCTGCTTTGGAATTCAGTGTCAGCGCGGCAGGCGTGGGTGTGCAACCGATCATGGGCTGTCAGGTAGATCTTCGCTATGTCACCCCTGCCCCCGGCGAGCGGCCCAAACCGCCCGCGCCCTTGGTGCTGCTGGCGCAAACCGAAACGGGCTACGAGCATCTGATGAAGCTCAATTCCTGCCTGTATCTGCGCGAAGGGTCAGAGCTGCCACATGTCACGCTTGAGGAATTGGCCCAGCACAGCGAAGACGTGATCTGCTTAACGGGCGGGCCGGACGGACCTGTCGGACGCCTGCTGCAGGCGGGCCAAACGCCTGCAGCAAAGTCCCTGATGACACAGCTTGCGCAACTGTTTGGTGATAGGCTCTACGTGGAATTGCAGCGGCATCCACGCGAAGATGGCAGCCCGCCAGAGGCCGAGCGATTGACGGAGCGCGGCTTTGTCGAAATGGCCTATGAAATGGGTCTGCCGTTGGTCGCAACCAATGATGTCTATTTCCCCAAGGAAAGCATGTACGAAGCGCATGACGCGCTGATCTGCATTGCCGAAGGGGCCTATGTGGACCAGCAGGAACCCAGACGCCGACTCACCCCACAGCACTATCTGAAAACGCCTCAGGAAATGGCGGTTCTGTTCGCTGATTTACCTGAAGCGCTGGAAAACACGATTGAAATTGCCAAGCGCTGTGCCTTCATGGCCTATCGCCGCGATCCGATCCTGCCCAAGTTTGCCGATGACGAAGTCGAAGAACTGCGTCGTCAGGCTGTCGAGGGTCTCAAGGCGCGACTGGCCGTCATTCCGCATGCAGCCCCGGTCGAGGACTACGAAAAACGGCTAGAGTTTGAGCTGGGCATCATCGAAGGCATGGGTTTCCCCGGTTACTTCCTGATCGTTGCCGACTTTATCAAATGGGCCAAAGATCACCACATTCCGGTTGGTCCGGGCCGTGGTTCCGGGGCCGGATCACTGGTCGCCTATGCCTTGACGATCACCGATCTTGATCCGCTGCGCTATTCGCTGCTGTTCGAACGCTTCCTGAATCCCGAACGGGTATCGATGCCCGATTTCGACATCGATTTCTGCATGGACCGGCGCGAAGAAGTCATCCAGTACGTTCAGGAAAAATATGGCCGCGACAAGGTAGGGCAGATCATCACCTTTGGTGCCTTGCTGTCCAAGGCTGCCGTGCGCGACGTGGGCCGCGTGTTGCAGATGCCCTACGGCCAGGTGGACCGCCTGTCGAAAATGATCCCAGTCGAAGGCGTAAAGCCCGTCAGCATCGAAAAGGCCCTCAAGGATGAACCGCGTCTGGCAGAAGAAGCCAAGAGCGAAGAGGTTGTCGACCGGCTGCTGACTTATGGGCAGCAGGTCGAAGGCCTGCTGCGGAATGCCTCAACGCACGCGGCGGGCGTGGTTATCGGTGACCGTCCACTGGATGCACTGGTTCCGCTCTATCGCGATCCGCGATCCGACATGCCTGCCACGCAATTCAACATGAAATGGGTGGAACAGGCAGGATTGGTCAAGTTCGACTTTCTGGGCCTCAAAACCCTGACCGTCATTCAGAACGCGGTTGATCTGATCCTGAAATCGGACCGTCCTTTGCATGTGGCCGCCGATGGCACCGAATTGTACGAACCTGCCGATGGGATGACCAACGATATAGGCGGCATCCCCCTTGACGACGAAGCCTCCTACAAACTGTATGCGGCGGCCAAAACGGTCGCGGTGTTCCAGGTTGAAAGCTCGGGCATGATGGATGCGCTCAAGCGCATGAAACCCACATGTATCGAAGACATCGTTGCACTTGTGGCGCTGTACCGCCCCGGTCCGATGGAAAACATTCCAACCTATTGCGAGGTGAAAAACGGGCTCAAGGAACGCGCCTCGGTTCATCCGCTCATCGACCACATCCTGGAAGAAACCCAAGGCATCATCGTCTATCAGGAACAGGTGATGCAGATCGCACAGGTGATGGCAGGCTACAGCCTTGGTGGCGCCGACCTGCTTCGCCGCGCCATGGGTAAAAAGATCAAAGAGGCGATGGACGCCGAGCGCCCCAAGTTCGAAACAGGTGCAGCGGAAAACGGCGTCGACAAGAAAAAAGCCTCAGAAGTCTTTGACCTGCTTGAGAAGTTCGCAAACTACGGCTTCAACAAATCCCACGCGGCTGCCTACGCCGTGGTCAGCTATCAAACCGCATGGCTAAAGGCGAACCACCCTGTCGAATTCATGGCCGGGGTCATGAATTGCGATATCCATCTGACAGATAAACTGGCTGTCTATTTCGAAGAAGTCCGCAAAGGGCTGAGCCTGCCTTGGGTCCCCCCCTGCGTGAACCGGTCTCTGGCCACCTTTGATGTTGTAGACGGGGCATTGGTCTATGCCTTGGGCGCTTTGAAAAACGTGGGCGTGGATGCGATGAAACTGGTCGTGGACGGGCGCGGCGACCGCCCGTTTGCAACCTTGTTTGATCTGGCACGGCGGGTCGATCTGAAACGGGTTGGAAAACGGCCTCTTGAGATGATGGCCCGCGCCGGAGCGTTCGATATACTGGATCCCAACCGGCGACGTGTTTTCGACAGTCTGGATGCTTTGGTGGCTTATTCGTCAGCCATTCATGAACAAAAGGCCAGCGCGCAGGTATCGCTGTTTGGAGAAGCGGGAGATGATCTTCAGGAACCGCGCCTCAGCCCTGTGCCCGACTGGCTGCCTGCAGAACGATTGGCCGAGGAATTCAAGGCAGTCGGTTTCTATCTGTCCGGTCATCCACTTGATGACTATATGCCCGCACTGAAACGGCAAGGCTGCATGACATTGGACGAGGTGACCGCCAAGGCAGAACGCGGACCCCATCTGGCAAAACTGGCTGGCGTAGTTGCCGGGAGGCAAGAACGGAAATCTGCGCGCGGCAATCGTTTTGCCTTTTGCCAATTGTCCGATCCAACCGGCGCGTTCGAAGTCACCTTGTTCTCCGAGTCACTGGAAAAAAGCCGCGAATATCTGGAAACCGGGGCAAAGGTGATCGTCACAGTCGAGGCAACGATGGAAAGCGACCAGCTGAAACTGCTAGGCCGCTCGGTCGCACCGGCCGATACCGTTGCGGCTGGTGCCGGAGCCTCTGGCCTGAGGATATTTGTCGAAACAGACAGCGCAATTCCACAGATCGCAACCGTTTTGGGGCGCGCCGCCGAACAGCTGCCCAATGCGCCGCGTGGGCCAGTGCACTTGTGTCTGGCCGGCTCAGGCCTGCCCGGTGAGGTCGAACTGGACCTGCAGCAGCAATTTCCGGTGAACCCAGAAATCAAAGGGGCGGTGAAGTCGCTTGATGGCGTGATGCTGGTCGAAGAATTCTGACCCCAAAAGCCCGATTTAGAGCATTGGCGCGGCAATAGAACGCGCCAATCCGCGCATCGCAACCAATCTGGTGGACGCCCTACAGTGCAGGGCGCTAAAAGACTTCTGATTGGGTTGGAGGGAAATAATGCGGCACATCGCTCTTTGCGCTGTAATTGGCATGACGCTTACTGCGTGCAGCGATCCCCTGCGGGACGTGCCCCGTCTTGCAGACGTTGAAGTCGCCAAAGAAGCGGGACAGGCCGAAGCGCTGGCAAGTCCCCAGCCCGAGGCCATTGCCGATGGCACGGTTGCGCCCGATTCCGTTCTCGAAGCCGAAAAAGATACACCCAAGCGCGGTTTGCTTGGTTTCCTGCGAGGCAGGGCTGACGCTGCGAAAGTGGAAGAACCCGGCTCAGAGGCGGACGTCGCCGATGATATCGTCCAGCAAGACGTTGAGGCCGCAGTCGCGACTCAAACCGAAGATGGGCCGCCAGCCGAAGTCATCGCTGCAGCCGCGCCGCCCCAAGCCGCGGCAGATACAGAGACGAAACCGCGCGGCGGGCTGCTGGGCGGGCTCTTTGCGGGCGGCGGCACATCTGGTGATCGCGACGCCCCGGCGCGCCGGAATACCCGCGCGCCCAAACCCGGTGATCCGGACTATGAACAAGTTGGCCCCGGGGTGACGCTGCCTTATGGAAAGATTGCACGTCTGTGCGGTGTGTCCGCCGCACGGCTTGGCAAAAAGACCGATAGCTATCCGGCACGTGGCCGCGGATACACTGTGTATGACAGCAAACCCGGAGCAACCGGTTTGCGGAACTTCTATATCACTGGGTTTGACGATGGCTGTGCGCGCCAGTTCAGTGCTGCGCTGGTGGTCTTTGGAGCGCCCCAAACCTACGAACAGTTGCGCTATAGCCCAGCAGGCAAGACCATGCCTGTGGCCGAAACTGACCGGGCCTATGAACGGGTCAAAAGCAAGGTCTGCCGTGTCGGCAGTGGAAAGCCTTGCGGCAGCCGGATGGACCGGCTTGCGAAAACCACCGTATTCGTCAGCGTCTACGAACGCTTTGGTGGCGCAGCACGATGGAAAAACCTGTTGTTGCATGACGGTGGTGTCGAAGCATTGGATGTGAAATCCAACTAGCGGTCAGCAGTGCCATCTGCGCTGGCACGCAGACGTTTACTTGCAGGTCCCGCGCTCAAATCAGTAATGCGGGGGCCGCTCATCCGCCAGCACAATGCCGCCCGACCCTTCGGCCTCGCGTGATGCTTCTCGTTGCATCAACATGGCCACCCGTTTGGTCAGATCCGCAATTTCCCGATCCTGGCGCGCGACCGTGTCCGATAAATCATCCACCGTTCGCTCAAGATAGGCGAGGCGTTCTTCGATCTTGTCCTGCGACTCGGCCATGTCCTGCCTCCCTTGGTGCTGCACCCCCGACATAGGCAGGCCGCGCACAAAGGTCAAAGCCCCCGCATCGCTTGCCCCCAAGCAGGTGGCGCGGTAGAGGGGTCGCAACAGATTTTTAAGGCGGTGAAAGCCATGGCCAAACAGAAAAAAGCCCCGCGCCCCAAGGCGGTCACACCAAAGGGTTTTCGCGACTATTTCGGCGTCGAAGTTACGCAGCGCACCGAAATGCTTCGCACAATTGCCGAGGTTTATCACCAATACGGTTTTGATGCGCTGGAAAGCAGTGCGGTTGAAACGGTTGAAGCGCTTGGAAAGTTCCTGCCAGATGTTGATCGCCCGAACGAAGGCGTGTTTGCCTGGCAGGACGAAGACGACGCTTGGATGGCCCTTCGCTATGACCTGACAGCGCCCCTCGCGCGCGTGTACGCCCAGCACCGCAACGACCTGCCAACGCCCTACCGGCGCTATGCAATGGGGCCGGTCTGGCGCAATGAAAAACCGGGCCCCGGTCGGTATCGCCAATTCTACCAGTGTGATGCAGACACTGTCGGCGCCCCTTCTGTTGCGGCAGACGCCGAGATTTGCGCGATGCTGTCCGACACGCTGGAACGCGTGGGCATTCCGCACGGCGATTACCTTGTCCGGGTCAACAACCGCAAAGTGCTCAATGGTGTTCTGGAAACCATGGGGCTGGATGATGATACGCAACGCGATGCCGTGCTGCGCACGATCGACAAATTCGACAAGGTCGGCGAATCCGGTGTGCGTGAATTGCTCGGCAAAGGCCGCCTCGATGCCTCTGGCGCCTATATCGATGGCGTCGGACTAAGCGATGACCAGGCCGGACCCGTGCTGGCCTTTCTGACATCCAAAGGCGCAGATGCTGCCAAAACCCTGGCGAACCTGCGTAATGCCATTGGCAGCAGTGCGATCGGCGCTGCCGGGGTGGACGAGCTTGAAACCATGGCCACTTTGCTCGACGCACAAGGCTATGGTCCCGACCGAATTGACATTGATCCGTCGGTGGTACGTGGGCTGGGGTACTATACGGGCCCAGTCTACGAAGCAGAGCTGACCTTTGAAATTCTGGATGAAAAGGGTCGCAAGCGGCAATTCGGATCAGTGTCAGGCGGCGGACGCTATGATGATCTGGTCAAACGGTTCACAGGTCAGGAAGTTCCGGCAACCGGTGTTTCCATTGGTGTTGACCGGCTGTTGGCCGCTTTGCGTGAAAAAGGGCGCATGTCAGAGGTCGCACAGGGCCCTGTAGTGGTGACCGTCATGGATCGTGCCCGGATGGCCGACTATCAGGCCATGGTCGCTGAGCTTCGCAATGCCGGGATCCGTGCCGAAGTCTATCTTGGGAACCCGAAGAACTTCGGCAACCAGCTCAAATACGCAGACAAGCGGCAGAGCCCGGTTGCCGTTATTGAAGGCGGGGATGAAAAAGACGCTGGCGTCGTGCAGATCAAGGATCTGGTTCTGGGCGCGAAGATCGCCGAGAATGCGACGCTGGAAGAATGGAAAGACCGGCCAAGCCAGTACGAGGTTCCGCGCGATCAGCTGGTGTCCAAGGTGCGCGAGATACTGGACAGTCAGGCATGAACCAGCGCGCACGGCAAATGGCGCACGATTTGCGCAGCCGTTTCGAAGCGGCAGGCGCGGCGGTTGTCGATCCGGCCATCCTGCAGTCGGCTGAAACGCTTCTCGACCTTTACGGCGAAGACATGCGGGCCCGCGCCTATGTCACCGCGGATCCTGCACGCGGCGAAATGATGTTGCGGCCTGATTTCACCGTTCCCGTGGTTCAGATGCACATGCAAGGCGGCGCTGAACCAGCGCGCTACACCTATGCCGGAGAGGTGTTTCGCCGACAGGAAGACGATCTGGAACGCGCGTCGGAATATCTGCAAGTCGGCTATGAATTGTTCGATCGCGCCGATCCCGCAGCCTCGGATGCCGAGGTCTTTGCCAAGATCGGCGAGCTTCTGAAACCTTACGGACTGCGCGCCATAACCGGGGATATCGGTATTCTCACCGCGGCGGTGTCGGGTCTGCAAACTTCTGAAGCCAGACGCGCTGCATTGATGCGGCATATCTGGCGGCCACGCCGTTTTCGCGCCCTTCTGGATCGGTTCTCTGGCAAAAGCCCGATCCCCGAAAGCCGCGCGGCTTTGTTGGCCCAATCCGACCCGATGGCATCAGCCGGGCCAATGATTGGTCGGCGCAGCCGCGCTGAGATCGAAACACGGATCACGGCGCTGCGGGCCGACGCCAAAGAGCCACCGCTGTCAGAAGAACAGGTCGCGCTGATTGATGCGGTGCTATCCGTCAAGGCATCCTGCGCCGCCGCGCTGGGGCAATTGCGCGCCCTGTCCAGCGACATGCCCGCATTGTCACCGGCACTGGACCGGTTCGAGACGCGCTGCAGCGCACTGTCTGCGCTTGGCGTGAATGTGGATGCGCTTGCCTTCGAAGGCAGCTTTGGCCGGACCTCGATGGAATATTACGACGGGTTCGTCTTTGGCTTTATCGCCGAGGCGCAGCCTGATTTGCCCCCTGTGGCAACCGGCGGCCGCTATGACGCCCTGACCCATCGCTTGGGCAATGGCGCTGAAATTCCTGCGGTCGGTGGCGTGATCCGCCCTGACCTGCTTATCGCGTTGGAGGATCGGTCATGAGCATCAAGCTTGGCGTTCCCTCCAAGGGCCGATTGATGGAAAAGACGTTCGAATGGTTCGGATCTCGTGGCGTGGCCCTGTCGCGCACGGGATCAGACCGGGAATACGCTGGCGCGGTCGAAGGGATTGATGGGGTCAGCCTCGTGCTCCTGTCGGCAGGCGAAATCCCACGCGAACTTGCAGCCGGGCGCATCCATCTGGGTGTAACAGGCACCGATCTGATCCGCGAAAAACTGGTGCGATGGGATCAAAAGGTCGAGCCATTGGCCGAACTGGGATTTGGGCATGCCGACCTGATCCTCGCCGTGCCTAGTGCCTGGGTCGATGTCGACACCTTGGATGATCTGGATGCTGCGGCCGCCGCGTTTCGCTCGGTGCATGGGATGCGATTGCGCATCGCAACCAAGTATCACCGACTGGTGCGCGACTATCTACGCGCCGGGGGCGTCGCAGATTACCGGCTGGTCGACAGTCAGGGCGCGACAGAGGGCACCGTCGCGAACCTGACGGCCGAAGCTGTTGCCGACATCACATCAACGGGTGAAACCCTGCGCGCAAATCACCTGAAGGTTTTGACCGACGAGCCGGTTCTGCGCAGTCAGGCAACCTTGTTCCGGTCCCGCGTGGCCGAAGTCTCGGCGCAGGAAGACGAGACCATGGCTACACTGTGCCGGATGCTGGACCTCTGAACAATCAGCCGCCCGGCTGCCAGGCGGGCTGATCAGGGATGTGAAGCCGAAGAGTATCGCCGATTTTCAGCATGCCCGGACGTTCGACCCAAGCTGTCACGCCCCGCCGTCCTTTGGCCGCAGATTTGAACCGCGCGCCAAATCCCGGCTTGTCTACTTCGATTTCCCGGCCGGGCAATACGCAGGGTCTGTTTTCCATGTCGATCACGATGGTGGCCCCATCCGGTGCCTGCAAACGAGACGATGGTGGGACATGGGTGAAATCGGGTATCCCCTTTAGCAGAAGACTGACGCCAAGATATCGCGGATCAAGCGAATCCAGCCCCATCTCGGCTGCGATGGCGTCCATCTCTTCGGCGGACAGAACAGACAACTGGCGTGCGTTCGCAATCTCAGTGCCGCGCGTGTGCTGCGAGGTGACCCGGGAACACGAAGGCCTTGTCAATCCGGCGTGGCGTTCACCCACAGGGCCCGCCCAATCCAATTCGAGGCTTTGACACTCTTCCGCTTGCAGGCCATCGCCTTGCTTTGGAACGCAGCCCAGCCAGACAATGGTGGCGTGGAAATCAGTGGGTTTCAGGGCTGGCATGATCGGCTCCGGTCAGGGTTGGATTTGGTTTTTCTTGGCGACAACGGATTGCAGAAAAACACCCTCGCTGGCCAAGGTCCATCCACAAAAGAAAATACCCCGGACCAGAGGCCCGGGGTATTCGCGTGTCTGGCAGATCGCCTTTAGGCGGACGGTTCGGGCTCCATGCCACCGTCATCTGCGGGCTTTGCCTTGGCCTTGGTTTTCGGAATGGCCGTGATGCTTGGCTTTTTCTCAAGCTCAGCGCTGCCACCGTCACCATCGTCGGAATGCGGTGGTTCACCGTTCATCACGCGTTTGATTTCGTCACCTGTCAGGGTTTCATATTCCAAAAGCCCCTGCGCGAGACGTTCCCATTCCGCGTTCTTGTCGGTCAGGATCTGAAAGGCACGATCATAGGCCTCAGTGATGAAGCGGCGCACTTCGTCTTCGATCAGTTCCTTGGTGTGGGCCGAAACAGACAGGCCAGCGGTGTTGCCCGAATAGCCTTCGGCTGCTTCGCGATAGTCGATATTTCCGACCTTGTCGGACATCCCCCACTGCAGAACCATGGCACGTGCAAGTGCGGATGCCTGCTGGATATCGCCAGCCGGACCGTTGGACACATTCTCTTCGCCATACTTGATGATTTCGGCCGCCTTGCCCGCCATGGTCATTGCCAGCTTTTCCTCACACTCGGACTTGTGCCAGTTCAGGCGATCAATCTCGGGCAGGGAAACGACCATACCCAACGCACCGCCGCGCGGAATGATCGTGGCCTTGTAGACCGGATCACACTGCGGAAGCGCCAGACCAACAACAGCGTGGCCCGCTTCGTGGTAGGCGGTTTTTTCCTTTTGCTCATCGGTCAGGACCATCGACCGGCGCTCAGCGCCCATCATGACCTTGTCCTTGGCGCTTTCGAAATCTTCCATCGTGACAAACCTGCGGCCCACACGGGCTGCGCCAAGCGCAGCTTCGTTCACGAGGTTCGCCAGATCAGCACCGGAGAAGCCGGGCGTGCCGCGTGCGATGATCCGCAGATCCACATCGGGGCCAAGCGGCGTCTTGCGCGCATGAACACCAAGGATCTTCTCACGGCCTTTGATATCAGGATTTCCAACCGTCACCTGACGGTCGAAACGGCCCGGCCGCAACAGCGCTGGGTCCAGAACATCGCGGCGGTTTGTGGCTGCGATGATGATAACACCCTCGTTGGCCTCAAAGCCGTCCATTTCAACCAGCAACTGGTTCAACGTCTGTTCACGTTCGTCGTTGCCGCCGCCATAGCCTTGACCACGGGCCCGGCCCACAGCGTCGATTTCATCGATAAAGACGATGCAAGGGGCGTTCTTCTTGGCCTGCTCGAACATGTCGCGCACACGGGATGCCCCAACGCCCACAAACATTTCCACAAAGTCAGAACCAGAAATGGTGAAGAAAGGCACGCCAGCTTCGCCTGCGACAGAGCGTGCAAGCAGCGTTTTACCGGTGCCCGGAGGACCCACAAGCAGAGCGCCTTTTGGGATCTTGCCGCCCAGACGGCTGAACTTCTGCGGGTTGCGCAGGAATTCCACGATCTCTTCAAGCTCTTCCTTGGCCTCGTCGATGCCTGCCACGTCATCAAAGGTGACGCGTCCATGCTTTTCGGTCAGCAACTTGGCCTTGGACTTTCCAAAGCCCATGGCCCCACCTTTGCCGCCGCCCTGCATACGGTTCATGAAGTAGATCCAAACCCCGATCAGCAGCAGGAAGGGCAAGAGCGACAACAAGAAGGACTGGAAGCCCGACTGTTCTTGTTGCTCGGCCCGGACCGGCACGTTGTTGTCGATCAGCAAATTGGTGATTTCGGCGTCTTCGGGTTTGATGACCACAAAGTCCTGCCCACCGTTGGTGCGGTAGCGGACTTTTTCGCCGTCGATCACAGCCGAGGCGACTTGCTTGTCCTCAACTGCGCGCACGAATTCCGAATAGCTAGCCGCTTCGGCGTTCTGAACACTGCCACTACCGTCCGAGAACAGGTTGAAGAGTGACAAGATCAGAAGAAACAGGACGACCCAGAAGGCGATATTACGAGCGTTGCCCAAGGGAAAACTCCTTTGAATGGGTGAAAAGCGCGGGAGTGGCGCTGTTGGCAGTTAACATAGACAGTCCCGAGCGTGGTTCAATGCGAAACGCTACGATTGGCCTGACAGAAAAGCCTTAAAACTGAACAATTCGCGGCCCATTGGCCAAAGTGATGCTGTGAACCCACTCCCGACGCCCAATGCATCGCAGGCCATTACCTGATCATCCTGCCAAATTGCGGGAAGGCTGCGGGCGGCGTGAAAGGGTGGCGCGGTCGTAGGCTTTTCCTTGATCTGCGCCCAGCCGTCTTCGCCCAAGGCGCGCACCGATGCACCGCGCAGCGCACTGTCAAAAACGCGCCAGCGACCATCCCAAAGCGAACCATCCCCCACTTCGGTCGTCAGATCACGCACGGCCGCATATTCACGCCAGACGCGGATCACATCGCGCTCGGCCCGTGCCTCGCAGCCATGCAGAGTACCGCCGCCGCCTGCCAGAACTCGGTCCAACAGGTCCTCCAAGGGATCGAACCTTGGCCTGTATTCGGCGCTGGAAACAAATTGCAGCGCGCCGGCCAGAAGGCGTAGCTGCGTGTCGCGTTCCACCGTTTCGAATGTCGCACGGTCCCAGAGGATGTCCCCGGTCAAAGCTGAGGTCTGCCCCAGATCGGCCACCAGCGTTTTGTGCACATCTATGGCCCTTGCACGCAACGCGGCAGAGGCACGCTCCATGTGTTGCGCAGTAGAGATGAGGTTCTCAATATCCCAGTCACCGCCCTGCAAGAACTGACGCACGCGACTGCGCGCATAGCGTGGGTCTTCGTTGGTTGGGTCTTCGACCCAGCGCCCTTTGAGGGTCTTCAAATAATGACGCAGCTCGTCTCGGCGCATCCCGAGACAAGGTCGCAGGATGTGAAAACTGCCGGGCCGTGTCAGAACGCCTTTGGCCGGGTTCCCTTGGGGCGGCAACGGGCCGGTGATATCCGCTGCTGGAACTGCAGATCGCACGCCGGTCATCCGCACCGTTCGCGCCTCTGCCATCGCCGAAAGCCCGTCTACACCCGAGCCTCGCATCAGACGCATCACAAAGGTTTCCGCCACATCGTCCGCAGTATGCGCCATCAGCACATGGCACAGCACCCCGCGCCAGCGATCAATCAGATCCAAGCGCGCGCGCCGGGCAGCATCCATGACATTGCCCTGCCCGTCCCAGTGCCAACGCAGTGTCGTGTGCGGCCAGCCGAGTGCCTTGCATTCGTCAGCGACCATTTGCGCCTCGGCTGCACTGCCAGCGCGAAGCCCGTGGTCGATCGTCACGACGTGCAACCGCACGCCCCAGCGATGGCTCCAGTTATGGGCGAGGGTCAGCATTGCCATGCTGTCGCCCCCACCGGATACGGCCAAGGCAATATCGGTCGGGAAATCAGGGCCAAGCAATTGGCCCATCGCTTCGGCAAATCTGGAATCGAGGCTCATGTCATGAACGAGCATGTTTCACAGCCTGGGTGCAACCATGTCTGGTGCGTCAAGAGCAACCAAGTTCGGCGCGGCTGGTTTGAGCGCGACTGGCAAAGTCCGATTGCGGATAGCGACCACCGACTTCTGACAACGTCACACAAGCCTCGGGCACACTGCCCAGCGCCGCAAGTGACAGGCCCAACCGCCAGAGCGTTTCAGGCGCGACACGCGCCTCAGGGTATCCAGAATAGGCCTGCAAATAACGCCGGGCCGCCTCCCGGGTGTCGCCAGCGCCTTCCAATGCGCGCCCTTCGCCCAGCAAGGCTGCGGCATCCAGTGGGCCTTGCGGGTAAATCTCACGAAACTGCGCGAACATGCGCGCCGCTGCCTGGAAATCACCATCATCCAAGGCTTGCTGTGCCGCGCGGAAATCTGCCTCTTCGCTGATGGCCAGTTCACCGCCTTCAGATGGCAGGGCGTCCGTCGCAGCGGGCGCTGCGGCAGCGGCCTGCACCGGGGCCGGAACCGCATCCCCGCCCAATCGCGGCGTGTCGCCGAGGCTGCCGATATCGCAACCCGGTTCCAATTCACAAAGGCGGAACTCAAGATCGCCAACGCGATTTGTTCCGTCCCGCACCACCTGATTGATGCGGAACTCCAGTTCTTCGGTTTTTGCGGTGATGCGCTGCAGTTCCGCTTCGATCACATTGACCCGATCCAGCATGGCGCCACCGGTTTGCACCGAACTTGCGCCCGTCGTGCTGAGTTCGGTCCGCAGCCTTTGCAATTCGGCAAACAGGATCGAAAGGTCCTGCCGAATATCGGCGAGCGTCTCGGATTGTTGCGCCGGGGCCATGCCGCCGGCGCTCAGCCCCAGAACCAGTGCGAAGACAAAGCGCATCATCATGACCTTAGCCAGTCAAGCCGCTGCCGGCGCTGATAATCGTAACAGCGCGACGGTTCTTGGCGTAGCACGCCTCTTCCGAACAAATCTCGATCGGGCGCTCTTTGCCGTAGCTGACAAACTTCAGGCGGTTTGCCGGAACGCCCCGTGACACGAGATATTCCATGACGGCGTTTGCCCGGCGTGCACCCAGTGCGAGGTTGTATTCGCGTGTGCCCTGCTCGTCGGCATGGCCTTCGATCACGGCCAGGTAGTCAGAGTTGACCAGCAGCCATTGGGCCTGACCGTCCAGAGTGGTCCGGCCTTCGGCGGTCAGGGTTGACTGATCGACGGCAAACAGCACGCGATCGCCGACGGCCTGCTGAAAATAAGCCACCGAGGTCGGATCATTGACGCTGCCCGGAATGATCGCGTTCTGGTCACGCGCCGCGGTGTCGATGCCGGCACCTGCATCCGCGTCGCCAAACCGATTTGGATTGGTACAGGCCGACGCGCCCAGCGCGGCAACCAAAAGAATAGCCTTGGTGAAAGTGTTCATATCACTGTCCTGCTCTGATTTTGCGCCAGTCTAGCATGGCGCAGTCGTTATGGGAATCGGGGGCCGCGAAAGCGTGATGGCCTGTCATTGCAGCGGTCCCCAGCTTGGATCGGACGCGCCTGCCGGGGTGCGAACCCGCTTGAGGTTACGTCCGGAGATATCGACCGAGTACAAAGCGGAGGCCCCCTGCGCGCCCTGGGTTTCACGTGCAAACATGATCACGCGGCCATTGGGGGCCCAAGTCGGGCCTTCATCGAGGAAGGAAGCGGTCAAAAGCCGCTCTTCGGACCCATCGGTCCGCATCACGCCGATATGGAACCGCCCGGCGTTCTGCTTGGTAAAAGCGATCAGATCGCCACGCGGCGACCAGACCGGCGTGCCGTAGCGACCCTGACCAAAACTGATGCGTGTCGCTTCGCCGCCAGCCGCCGACATGATGTACAGCTGCTGCGTGCCCGACCGATCGGATTCAAAGACGATCCTGCTGCCATCGGGCGAGTAGCTGGGCGCTGTCTCAATGGAAGGACTGGATGTCAGGCGCCGGGTCGCACCGGTTGCGATATCCATGGCCCAGATGTCCGTGTTCGATCCTTGGGTCAGGGAATAGATCACGGTGCGGGCGTCTGGCGAAAACCGCGGTGCAAAGCTCATGACGCCATCGCCGGACTGCAGGATGCGGCTCTGGACGTCGCCCACCGTCAGAACATGTACCCGCGGAAAGCCTGTTTCATAGCTGGTGTAGAGAACACGATCACCGTTCGGCGAAAATCGCGGTGCCAGAACAATGCTTTGATCCGAGGTCAGATACTGCACGTTCGCACCGTCATAATCCATGATGCCTAGGCGCTTGGCCCGTTCATTCTTGGGTCCGGTCTCAGAGACAAAGACCACACGGCTATCGAAATAAGGGCTTTCGCCGGTCAGGCGTGCATAGACCTGATCGGCCACTTTATGAGCCAGCCGGCGCCATCCATCCGCCGTTGAAGCAAACTGCATCCCCTGCCCCAGCTCTTGCCCGGCAAAGACATCCCAGACGCGGAACTTGACCACCACTCGTCCACTGCCATCGGTGCTCACCGCGCCGGTAATCAGGGCCTGCGCGTTGATGGCCTTCCAATCGGCGAAGGCCACCGGCGCTGCAAAACTCGTGACCGAAGAGATATGCGCATCGCGCGGAACTTCGCGGAACAACCCTGTTCCGGTCAAATCCTCGGCTACGACCCGGCTGACCTGATCGGCGTATTGCTGGGCCTCTGGCGTTTCGGCAACGAAACTGGGCACCGCATAGGGCATCGGTTCAACGACGCCTTCGGTGATTTCAATCCGCAAAGGCCCGCTTTGCGCCAAGGTGATGGCTGGGCTTAGCAGCATGGCTGCAGCCAGCATCAATGACACGACAATCCTGTTCATCCTGTCCCTCCTTCGGGGATCTGCTCTTTTGACGGGCAGGTCTTTCGCCTGCCTTTGTGCACCATAACGCGGAACAAACACGCGCGAAACTTTACCATCACCGTCAAGCGGCGGGGATTTGCCAACGCTCTGCATCAACGCAAACGCATATCTGCAGGGTTGAACGTCATCTCGATCGACTTCCACTGTTCATACTTTTCTTCGGGCAGGTCGAACCGATCCTGACAGCGCAGCACCGCGCGGCGGGCCGACTGAAAGGCCGATTGCACCGCCGGGCCTGCTCCACCAGAACTGTCGATCATGCGCAGGCTGGATGCCACCACGGAGCCATCGCGCTCC
This sequence comes from Paracoccaceae bacterium, assembly GCA_020630695.1. Lineage (GTDB taxonomy): Bacteria > Pseudomonadota > Alphaproteobacteria > Rhodobacterales > Rhodobacteraceae > Thalassococcus_A > Thalassococcus_A lentus. The sequence goes on from JAHDIS010000031.1 coordinate 26,613, forward strand.
ATGTCGAAACCCAAGACAACGGTTACGTTTGCGGCCTGACTGCCCACATCGACAACCCAACACTGCTGCACGGCAAAGCGCAGACCTTCGCGTTCGCCCCGTGTTAGCGGCGGCCCACTGTCGCTGGCAGGTGCCGCGTCAGCGCCTCCGAGCGCGGCGGCCAAAGCCGCTTCGACGTCTTCCGCGACCGATGGTTGGGCCGGAGCGGCCTGCGCCTCGTCCCGGTTTTGCTGGTCGGCGCGTGCTGCATCAACAACACGCTGCGGACGCAACTGCGGACGCAAAGACCGGCTGGGCGCTGCAGCGGCGGGCTGTTCGGCTTCGGTGACGATCTCGGTAGCGGCCTCTTCGGGTGCCGTTTGCTCTTGTTCCGCCTCGGCCACATCCGGGGCTTCGGCCTGATCATCAGCGGCCTGCTGCACTGTGTCATCAACGGTTGCGTCATCGGGTGGCGCCACCACAGGTTCAGGGGCCACGCGCGGCGCAGGGCGTGGTTTTGGACGCAAAGACGTAACAGGCGCCAAGGGATCAGAGGGGGCCGGTTCAACCTCTGGCTGCTCGGGTGCCGGATCGACTGGTTGCGGTGTTGGCAGAACCTGCGGCAATGGCTGCGGCTCTGGTGCTGGCTGCGGGTCGGGCAATGGATCAGGCAGCGGTGCCGGCTCTGGCAATGGCACAGGCTCTGGCGGGGCTGGCTCGGGCTCGGGCGCAGGTTCAGGCTCTGGGGCAACAGGCGGTTGTTCAGGCTCCGGGGGCGGGTCGGGTTGAACAGGTGCAGGTTCCGGCGCCGGTGCCGGAGCTGGATTTTCGGCTGGATTTTCGGCTGGGGCCTGAGGTTGCGTCAGGGCTGCAAACTCGGCTTCTGACAATACAGTCACGTCTGCGACCTGCATTTCCGGCGGATCAGCCCGAAATACATTGCCGAGCAACATGCCAAGGATCAAAAGTCCATGCGCTCCGAAGGATATGGATATTCCCTTGGACAAGGCCCGCGCCTCAGTTCCCCTGCCCGTCGAACGCCGGGCCACCAATATCCGTCACCAATCCAATCGAGGAAAAGCCACCCGCATTCAACGCGCCCATGATCTGCGCGACTTGTTCGTAAGGCACAGTGCCATCGGCACGCAGGAACACCCGGTCGTCCGCACGTTCCGCCGCGATGGCCTGTAGGCGCGGCACCAAGTCCTCGCGTGCGATCGGCGTTGTTTGCAGCGTGACTGTTCCGTCCGCGCCCAAAGTTACTGTGAGCGGCTCTTCGGTTTCCGAAGGCAAGGCCTGCGCCGCGGTTTTGGGCAATTCGACTGGAACACCCACCGTCAGCATCGGTGCAGCCACCATGAAGATGATCAGCAACACCAGCATGACGTCCACAAAGGGAGTGACGTTGATTTCCGACATGGGCTGTCCGCCGCTGCGCCGTGACCGACGCCTGCGGCTTCCGCCAGAGCCGCCAGATTTGGTAACACCTGCTCCCATGGATCAGGCGTCCAGCTGGCGCGACAAGATGGTTGAAAACTCGTCCGCAAAGCTTTCGTACCCGCCAATGATACGATCGCTGTCTGCAGAGAGTTTGTTGTAGTAGATGACCGCCGGGATCGCAGCCAAAAGGCCCAGCCCGGTTGCCAGCAGAGCCTCGGCGATACCCGGCGCGACAACCACTAGCGATGTGTTCTGTTGTTCGGCGATTTCGATAAAGCTGTGCATGATCCCGAAAACCGTTCCGAACAGGCCAATGAACGGCGCAGTCGATCCCACGGTTGCAAGGACAGGCAGGCCTTTCTGCAACTCTTCGCTTTCTTTCTGGATGGCGACATCCATCGAGCGGTCAATCCGGGCCTGCGCGCCGGGAATGAGCCCGCCATCTTCGCGATGCGAGCGTCGCCATTCCATCATGCCGGCCACAAAAACGCGTTCTGATCGGCCCTTGGGTTCCAGACCGATCTGATCAAACAACTCGTCTAGTGGTTCGCCAGACCAGAATGCCTGATCGAAGGCTGACGACTCTTTGCGCGCCTTGCGATAGGAGATCAGCTTATCGATGATAATCGCCCAAGCCCAGATCGACGCCGCGATCAGCATGAGCATGACCAGCTTGACGGTTAGGGTTGCGCGCATGAACAGCCCCCACAGGGAGAAATCAATCTCCTGCGCGAGCGCTAGGGTTTCTGCTTCCATAAATCTGCTCTTTCACCTGCCGTGCCCTCTTTCGGGGCTTAATTAAGCTTCTGGATACCTGATTTTCAGGGGAAACGCCAATAGAATGCGCCGATCCGCGCAATGTTTGCCTGTATGGGCGAAAGATTGCCGGAACAAAGCGGGCATCACCGGTTTGTTCCGGCGTTTGGCCGCAAATATGCTGTGCCTGTCGCTAAGAGGATATCGGCCCGGCCCGCAAGCAAACATATTGGACAGCAACAAAGACTTTCCAAGGATCAGGGGGCACACATGCTGGAAGAGGCAAAGCAAAGAACCGCAACGCTGCAGGCTGCAATGCGCGCACAAGGGATCCGGCACGCGGTCTTTTCCTCGGAAAGCTCGATTGCCTATCTTGCGGGATTTTGGGGTTATCTCGGGATCGAGTTCGGGCGCCCGACGCTGTTGGTTGTGTCTACAGACGAGGCGCCGACGATCATCACGCCTTTGATGGAAAGTGAAATGGTTTCGGAAATGACCTGGGTTGAAGACGTGCGCACCTGGGAAGATGCCGGACAGCGCACTTGGGGCCGTGCCCTGTCTGGCGCCCTGCCCGAAACACCCGAAGCGATCTGGATCGAAAGGTCAGACGTTCCCGCGATTTTGCGCAACTATCTGGATGAACGTTACCCCGAGGTTCCATTGCGCGACATCGGTCCTGTCCTCGGGGCCCAGCGCATGATCAAGTCGGCGTTGGAAATCGACGTCATGAAACAAGCGGGTCAAATCGCAGGGGCGATGATGAAGGCCGCGCATGAATCCCTGCGCGAAGGTGCGCGGGAATACGAAAGCGCATTGGCCGTGGTGAACGCCGGAACCCGGGCAGCGGCAGGTTTTCTGACCGACACCGGGTGGGAACGTTTTGTATCGCCAATGATACACAATCTACAGATTTTGCAGAGCGGTCGGGATGCTTCGATGGTTCACAGGCGTGCTTCGGTCAAAGCCTATGAACGGTTTGATCCGGTCTATTTCTGCTTTTGCAACATGGCGCAGTTCAAGCAATACAAACTTGGTTTTGACCGCATGTTCCACGTTGGCGCCGTAACAGATGAGGCAGCCCGCGTTCAGCAGGCGGCGATCGATGCGCAGCAAGCGGCGATTGCCGCGATCAAACCGGGCGTTCAGGCGCAGGACATCGCCGAGGCCGCCAATGCCGTCTACGCTGAACGGGGCTATGAAACAGGCTATCGTACCGGACGCTCCATCGGGGTGGCCTACCTCGAAGCGCCCGAGTTGAAGGCCGGTGACACTACCGTTTTGCAACCGGGAATGACTTTTGCCGTAGATGGCGGCATTTCCATCGATGGCGAAACGGCCGGCCGGATCGGCGATAGCATCGTCGTCACTGAAAATGGCTATGAGTATCTGACGCAGTACCCAAGGGAACTGCTGGTTACTGAGGGCTAGCATTCATGTTTCGTCTGGCTGTTGGACAGGCTCCAGCTGAACTTGATGACTTGGATGATCGGCTGGACTGGCTGCGTGCGGCGCTGATACAGGCAAAGACGCAGGGAGCCGATCTGCTCTTGCTGCCCGAGCTTTTTGGCTGCGGATATAACATCGGAGATGCCCTGCGCAGTCGCGCCGAGCCCTTGAACGGAAGGACCTTTGACGCGGTTTCGGCACTGTCCAAGGACTTTGGCCTCGCGATTCACTACGGTTTTGCAGAGCTTTGCGATGGTACGCTTTTCAACGCTACGGCCTGTACCAGCCCGGAAGGCAGACTGCTGTCACACCAGCGCAAACTGGCCATCCCACCGGGTTTCGAGCAATCGTATTTCACGCCGGGGCACGGGTGCTCTGTTTTTGAGCTCGGCGGCCTGCGCATGGCAACGCTGATCTGTTATGACGCCGAATTCCCGGAAACGGTTCGACATGTTGCCAGTTTGGGCGCTCAATTGGTTCTGGTCCCGACAGCTTTGGGTGATGGCTGGCCCAGCGTCGCGCGCAAGATGATGCCGACACGGGCCTTCGAAAACGGCGTATATCTGGCCTATGCAAACTGGGCTGGCACGCAAAATGGCATGACCTTTCTGGGCGAAAGCGTGATTGCCACGCCTGATGGTCAAGACGGCGTGCAAGCCGGATCTGAGGCAGATATTCTTGTGGCTGAAATCGACACCCGACGGGTCGAAGCGGCCCAGCGCCGGCTGCCATACCTGATTGATCGCGAAAACCTTAACCTCAGCGACGGTGGCTAACGATCAGTGCACCCGCCGGCGCAACCCTTCTGGCAAGCGGGCGGGGATCCCGGTTGTCGTGACGCAGACCGCAGTGACCTCGGCACGAAACACGCATTCATCGCCGCGCATGACCTCTTGGGTCATGATCAAACGCACACCGGTCATGCTTTTGACGGTGGTGTTCACGGTCAATGCATCATCATATTTGGCCATGCCCAGATAGTCAGCCTCAATGCGGCGCACGACAAAAACGATGCCGTCCTCTTCACGCATGGCGTTCTGATCCAATCCCTGATCCTTGACCCAGTCACTGCGGGCCCGCTCGATGAATTTCAGGTAATTCGCATGATAAACGATACCCGCCATGTCTGTGTCTTCGTAGTAAACACGAACATCAAAGCGATGGGTCATGGCTGGCTCCGGATTTGGTTGCGCGAAAGCTAGACCGGCACGGCAGGGGCCGCAAGCCATGCGGTCCGAACGGTGCCAAGCCGATCCGTCACCGTTTTCGACGCCCGCCTGCGCTGCGGGCGTGAAATGTCGGGGGGCGTTTCGAAATCCACTTCAAAAAGCCCGCCATGTCAGGATGCGCGCGCAGCGCTTCGGGCGTATGAAGATCACGCGCCAGCTCCGCCTCGGTAAAGCGCGCGTGGATTTCATTGTGGCAAATCTGGTGAACCCGCACGACCGGGCCGCCCTTGCCGCCTTTCAATTTGGGAACCAAATGATGCAAGCTTTGCCGCGCTTGCGGCGGGATCGGTCGCAGGCAGATCGGGCAAATAGGGTCGTCTTGCGGGTGAAGGTTCAAAGGCGCCTCTTGTCGGCAGGTCCTGTACGTTGCATGACTGTGGACAAATCTGCGCCATGATCAAGCTTGCAGAGTAAAGGGGTACGACATGGATTGGGATCTCAGCAGCCAGCCGGAAATCGTTCAACGCGCGGCGGGCTATGCCATTCAGGGTTGGGAACTGGCCAGCGGATGGCTGCTTTCGCCTGCTGCCTGGTCTCAGTTTGCGCTGCTGCTTGCGGCCTTCGTTCTGGCCTGGCTTTTGACCAAACGTCTGCGCCCGGTACTTGAACGGATTCTGACACCCGATGCGTCCAGCACCTCTATTCTGTCTACGATCCGCCGCTTTGTCCTGATTTTCGTTCCTTTGCTGCTGCCACTGCTCGCGTGGATTTTTACCGGCATCGGCGAACAGGTGACGCGATCACTGTTTGGATCAGGCGCTGTGATTGCCTTTGGCAAGCGCGTTTTCCTGTTCATCGCGGCCCGGATACTGGTCCGCGAGATCATTTCAGAGCCATTCCTGAAAGTCCTCGGTCGCTACATCCTGCTGCCGATCATGGCGCTTTATACCTTGGGCATTCTGGACGACAGCATCACGCGTCTGAACGAAATGACCATCTCGCTGGGCAACATCAGTTTTTCGGTCATGGCCCTGATCCGCGGCGTTATCGCCGGATCGCTCTTGTTCTGGTTGGGTCGCTGGTCGAACGACCAGACCGGCAGCTATATCAGTCGTCAGGAAGAAATGCGTCCGGCGACACGGCAGCTTGCCCAAAAGGCCGCTGAGCTTGGAATATTTGGCATCGCATTTCTGTTGCTGATGTCGATCATGGGCATACCGCTGACCTCGCTCGCCGTGCTGAGCGGTGCGATCGGTGTTGGCCTTGGTTTCGGTCTGCAAAAAATTGCATCGAACTATATTTCCGGGGTGATCCTTCTGCTCGAAGGGCAAGCGACCGTTGGCGACTTTGTCGAGTTGGACAACGGCGAGGCCGGAACGATCGTGCAAACGACAGCGCGTGCGATGATCCTCGAAACCTTTGACGGTCGCTGGATCGTGGTCCCGAACGAAGATTTCATCACCACTCGGGTGGTCAACTATTCCGATCAAGGCAGTGCAAACCGATACGAAGTCGACTTCTCTGTCAGCTACAACACCGACATCAACCTTGTTCCCGATATCATCGAGGCGGCGGTCTCCAAGCACCCTGAGGTTTTGCAGAAGCCCTATCCGCCCGATTGTGAATTGCGCGGCCTTGGCGACAGCGGCGTGGATTTCGCGGTTGAGTTCTGGGTGAACGGGCTCGATGACGGCAAAAACAAATACACATCCGATGTCCTGTTTCTGGTGTGGAACGCACTCAAGGACAATGGCATTGAAATCCCGTACCCACATCGCGTGATCGAAATGCGCACGCCCAAAACCGAAAATATAGGCTGATGAGCGTTGAAGCAGGCCATGGCCTGACCGGCGTCACGCCATGAAACCTGCGCTGGTGATAGGGGGCGGCCCAGCCGGTCTGATGGCCGCCGATGCGCTGCTTGGCGCTGGTGTGCCGGTTGTTCTGGCCGAGGCTAAACCATCGGTCGGCCGCAAGTTCCTGATGGCTGGAAAATCCGGGCTTAACCTGACCAAGATACAGGACCGGTCACCCTTTTTGTCGAGCTACGGTGAAACCGGTAAATCCTTGGAGCCGATGCTGGAAGCATTCCCGCCTGAGCAGGTTCAGGCCTGGGCCGAGGGTTTGGGACAAGACACGTTTGTCGGCTCAACCGGACGCCTGTTTCCCAAAAAGATGAAGGCCTCGCCCTTGCTTCGCGCGTGGCTCGAAAGGTTAGACGCGCTGGGGCTGGAACGCCGAACGCGTTGGCGTTGGACAGGTTGGGACGGGGATCTGGTTCAATTCGACACTCCGGTCGGTGTTCAGACAATTGATCCCTGCGCGACTGTTCTCGCGCTCGGCGGCGCGAGTTGGTCACGACTCGGATCCGATGGCGCCTGGACCGCTTTGTTGCGCGACAAGAGCATAGATCTGGAACCTTTTGCCCCATCCAATGCCGGATTGATCGTCGATTGGTCCGAACACATGCGCCCGCATTTTGGCACCCCGATCAAAGCGGTCCGTTGGACTGCCGGAGGCATGACCTCAAGAGGCGAAGCGATCATTTCAGAACGTGGGTTGGAAGGCGGCGGGCTCTATCCTCTGACTGCGGCACTGCGGAAGGATGAAATCCTCTTTGTTGATCTCTGTCCTGATCTTAACACAGACCAAGTGGCCGAACGTTTGGCAAAACCGCGCGGCAAGACCAGTATGTCCAACCATTTGCGCCGTCAGATCAAACTGGGCAAAGCGCAAATCGCCCTACTGATGGAATTCGCCCGCCCGCTGGCCGGCGATCCGGCAGCTTTGGCACAGCAAATCAAATCCGTTGAGGTTCGGCACAAGGGGCCGCGCCCGATGGATGAGGCGATTTCGACGACAGGCGGTATAAGCTGGGCCGCTTTGGATGACTCGTTGATGCTGAAGGGTTTGCCCGGCGTTTTCTGTGCTGGGGAAATGATCGATTGGGATGCGCCCACCGGGGGCTACCTACTGAACGCCTGTTTGGCGACGGGACTCTGGGCCGGGCAACGCGCAGCCCTTTATTGCCAGGCGTAGAGCATCCGATCTTGATCGGCGGTTTCAGAACCCCGTGCCACAAGGCCTTGTTCTGCAACCCCCCGTTCGATCAGCGCGGCGCGCAGGGCCTCGGCCCGCCGGCGCGACAACTGACGATTCAACACATCGAATTCTGCACTGGCAGCTTCGGCCGTAATGGTTAGCGTCAGGCCCCCAACGTTCACGCAACTGCGCGCGACCGCCGCCAGCCGGGCAATCGGCCTTGCACTTCCGAGCATGAACGTCGTCCGGCCGGGTTCAAATGGTACAGTGGGCACGCCTTGCAGCGCATCCAGACAGACCGCCCGCTCGGGCTGAATGCCCAGCGATGGAAGCCAATACCCGTCAGTCGCCACCTGCGGCAGATCGAGCACAACGTGATTTCGGATCGTGCCAGACGTCGGTGGTGGCGATTGCAAAACCTCTAGCGTGACCCGCGCTCCATGCCGCCCAATGGACGTTCGCAACTGTTCGGGGTTGCTGCCCGGTGTTGCCAAGATCTGCGCCTGAACCGAACCCTGATCGAAGGTCAGCAAAAAGGCATCGACTTCTGCCAACCAAGGCTGAAGCGCCTTGAGCAAGCTGATCACCTTTGATCCATTGCCGTCCGGTGCAATACTGGTCTTGCCGCGCAACGCTTGCAGGCCGATGGCCTCGCTGATGGCTTGGCGGCTCAAATCCGCGGGAAGTTTTCCATCAAGAACAGCGCCGGTTGCAGCGTCGTATTCAAGTGAAAAGACTGCCGGCGAACCATCGTCTTTCAAGTCCAGTTGGCCCAACTCAACACCTTGCGCCATCTGCCTTACCAATCGGCGGGCCTGTGGGTCTGCGGCAATGCCAGTCAGCTTTTTAGCCTCGCCTTCAGCCTCATAACTGCCTTGCTGCAAAAGAACCAAAGCACGCAGTCCCGGCCCGTGACTATCGGACCAGCCATCGAGGTCTGGATATGGGCTGCGTTCGATCAGCGCGCTGGCCAGTGTGACGTTCAGGTCTTGGGCCAAGGCGATTTCGTCAAAATCAGAAGGCACCCGGCCGGTCAGAACAAGCGTTTCGCCGCTCCATTCGGCGCGCAATGCCAAGGGATCACCGCTGTCTTCGGGCACCAGCGCAAGCTGCATCGTCCAGCCCGGCGGCAGATCCGCACGCAGCGCTTCAATACTTTGCGCAATTTGCTCCGGGACCGGGCCACTTTGGACACTTAACACGCGCGGGCCCACAATGACCGTTCCCTGCGGCAGGTCCTTCATGATCCCGATAGCCAGTTCCGCGACCAGCCCAAACTCGGGCTGGTTCAGCGGCAACGGCGCGAGCGCAATCGTCTGATCCTGCGGAACACCAATCGCATCGAGCAAAGACACATCAAAGCTGGGCGGCAATTTAGCCGACACCCGCAACCCCATATACGGATCACGATTCATGAAGAGCGAATAGGGCAATCCGTCATCCAGCACATCGATGCTGAGGCTGACGCTGTAGTCGTCAGGCAGGTCCGCCAAGATGGTCTCAACCTGTTCCAGATGCGGGGGCAAATGTGCCGTACCGGTCAGCTGAAACACCCTGTCTTCGAGCCGCATTTCACCCTTCAACAGCAGACCCAGCGCCTCAGCGCCGCGCTCGGCCACTGGAACCCAAGCCAGATCAGGCGCACCCGTCGCGGTCGGCAAATCCACTTCGGTCTCAAGATGTTTGGACAACGTCGCGTTCAAGGCCTGCACAGGCACATGCCCATTTAGGGAAATATCGTCGCTGTCCTTATCGATCTTCAGCAAAAAGGGCGCGACACGCGGCAAAACATCCAGCTTGCTCACAACCGCATCAACACCTTCCAGACTGCCCAATTTGGCCACTACGGCCCGAGCCTCGTCATCGCTTTCGACGCGTCCGGTTGCCGTAATGACCCTGCCCTCAACCTCGACCGAAATCGGGTGCCGCTGCTGGTACAGCGCAGCTTCGGCTTCCGCCCTGATCCCCGCTGAAACCAAGGCATTCTTGTCGGGCACCTGAAAGACACCCAGCGTAATAACTGCGAACAGGATGGCTACAATGGCGAAGAAGTCGCGCATCGGCGCGCCTTACACGGCTGCTTTGCGGCTTTCTTCCAGATAGATCTCTCTGAGCCGCAGCGCGCGATCGCCCGGCTTGCCTGTCCCGATTGCCGTGCCGTCGATGTCAACCACGGGCATCACGAACGTACTGGCCGACGTGATGAAGGCTTCGTCCGCCTGTTTGGCCTCTTCGATGGTGAAGTTCCGCTCTTCCACCTGCATCTGCGCTTCGGCCGCAAAACGCAAAACTGCCGCCCGGGTGATCCCATGCAGAATATCGTTGCTGAGCGCACGGGTCACGATGGTGTTGCCCTTGATGAAATAGGCGTTGTTGCTTGTGCCTTCGGTGACGAATCCGTCCTGAACCATCCAGGCATCATCGGCACCAGCCTTCTTGGCCATCATCTTGCCCATCGACGGATACAAGAGCTGAACAGTCTTGATATCGCGACGCCCCCAGCGTGCATCTTCGATCGAGATGACCTTGATGCCTTTCTGAGCCGTTGGGTTATTTGCAAGCCCGGGCTTGTTCTGGGTGAACAGGACCAGCGTGGCTGGTGTCGTTTCCGGATCAGGGAACACGAAGTCACGATCATCCGGAGCGCCACGGGTGATCTGCAGATAGATCATGCCCTCTTCGATGTCGTTGATGCGCACCAATTCGCGGTGGATTTCCAGCAGATCGTCAAAGGCTTCGGGCTTTGGCATATCCAGTTCACGCAAACTGCGTTCGAGCCGGACACGGTGGCCTTCAAAATCGATCAGCTTGCCATCCAGAACAGAGGTCACTTCGTAGACACCGTCTGCCATCAGAAAGGCCCGATCGAAGATGCTGATCTTGGCTTCGTTTTCAGGCAGGTATTCTCCGTTGACGTAAACGGTGCGGGTCATGGCGCGGTCCTCTCTTGGTGCTGTGGTTCTGTCGTACACAGGCTGCCGGGCAGGTCAATAGGACGGATCAGCCCCAGAGCGATGCTTGGGGCGGATGAACGCCGGCATCATCATAGATCAGCGGGGTTCCGCGATCCTCTGCCAACAGCAGCGGACCGTCGAGATCGGTATAGTCGGCACCCTGTGCCAGCAGCACAGCCGGAGCCATGGCCAACGATGATCCGACCATGCAACCAACCATGACTTGATAGCTCTGCTGCAAGGCAGCCGCCTTGAGCGCGAGCGCCTCAGTCAAGCCACCGGTTTTGTCGAGCTTGATGTTCACCATGTCATATTTGCCATTGAGCTCGGGCAAACTGTCCCGGTCATGACAGCTTTCATCCGCGCAGAGCGGGACCGGGCGATGAACACCCATCAGCGCGTCGTCTTCGCCCGCAGGAAGCGGTTGCTCGACCAAGGCGACGCCAAGACGCTGCAGGTGCGGGGCCAGATCGGCATAGATTTCAGCCGTCCACCCTTCGTTTGCATCAACAATGATTTGCGATTTGGGTGCGCCTTTCCGGACAGCCTCCAACCGCGGCATGTCATCCGGTGTGCCAAGCTTGATTTTCAGCAGAGGCCGTTCGGCATTGTCGCGGGCTTGCGCCAGCATTGCCTCGGGGGTGTCCAGCGACAGCGTATAAGCGGTCACTTCGGGGCGCGGCTTGGGCAGTCCGGCCAATTCCCACACCCTGCGTCCCGAAAGCTTTGCCTCGATGTCCCACAATGCGCAGTCAACGGCGTTGCGCGCCGCACCCGACGGAAGCGCCGATTGCAGGTCCTGCCGGGAAATGCCGCAGGGCAAACTCAGGATCTGGGCTTCGACGCTTTCAACGGTTTCACCGTAACGGGCATAGGGAACGCATTCTCCGCAACCGATCACATCATCCCGCATGATCCGGACAGTCAGAACATGGGCCTCGGTCCGGGAGCCGCGCGAAATCGTAAAGGTCTTGGCCAGGCGAAATACGTCGCGGTCCACAGCAATGGTCATGAATGCCTCACTCTAATCGTTCCCTTTGCGACAGGCCTAAGCGACGCTGGCCTGCCACACAACATTGATCAGCCGCACGCATCGCGGGACGGCGGGCGGGGCGACGGCGCAACGCGCCGAGCGGCGGCCGTCGTTCTAGACTTCCGCCAAAGCCTGCGCCAGTCGCGCGGCACCATGCCGGAACGGATCAACCGTCGGCAGGCCAAGCCGGGCTTCGACGTCCTGACAATAGGATGCCGCCTCTGCCTCGCCCATGTGCTGCGTGTTGATGGATACACCAACAACCTTGCATGCAGGGTTTGCGACCTGAGACAGACGCAATGCAAGGTCGCGCACATCCTCGATACTGGGCAATCCATATCCCGGCAGCCCGCGCATATGTGTGCGCGTCGGTTCATGACACAGGATCAGTGCATCCGGTTGTCCGCCATGTATCAAGGCCATTGTGACGCCCGAGAACGACACGTGGAACAGACTGCCCTGTCCTTCGATGATATCCCAGTGATCATCGTCGTTGTCCGGCGTCAGCCATTCGACGGCACCGGCCATGAAATCCGCAACCACAGCATCCAGCGGGACACCATCACTGGTAATCAGAATGCCGGTCTGGCCGGTCGCGCGGAATGTGCTCTTCATACCCGCGTCCCGCATGGCGGAATCGAGTGCAAGGGCGGTGTACATTTTGCCTACCGAGCAATCAGTTCCGACAGCCAGAACGCGTTTGCCCTTGCGCGGAACACCATTGGCAATGGGATAATCGACCTCCGGAACGCGTACATCATGCAGCGATTGTCCTGTTGCAGCCGCCACAGCCGCCAGATCGGGCTCGTCCCGAAGAAGGTTGTGCAATCCGGACGCCAGATCAAAGCCTTCCTCAAGGGCCTGCACCAGCACCTTTTTCCAGCTCTGCGAAATAACGCCACCACGATTGGCGACCCCGATCACCAAGGTCTTAGCCCCGGCTTCGCGGGCCTGTTCCAAAGTCATGTCGGTCAGGCCGAGATCGGCGTTGCAGCCCTCCATGCGGTACTGGCCCACACAGTTATCGGGACGCCAGTCCTTGATGCCTTGGGCAACTTTGGCGCTCAGGGCATCCGGGGCATCCCCAAGGAACAACAGATATGGTGTTTGAATCATGGCAGGCTCCAGGTCTCTTTGGCGCCAAGAATGCTGCTGACATCACGCAATATGCTCTTAAAATGACGCAGGCGTGACGTATTCTTCGAAGATTCTTTCGTATATCAGATTTTTTCAGGATTTATTCCCACGCGCATCGCCGAAACCCAGACAATCTTCAATTCCTGAGTTTCTGCATCGCAGCGGTTTTCGCTTGCGCAGCATTGCGCAGTTTAATAACTCTGCGAGCAAGTCAAACGAAATATCCTTTCAACGAGGTCTGCGCCAAATGTCCTTTCGTCTTCAGCCGACGCCGCCATCCCGTCCGAACCGTTGCCAGCTCTTTGGTCCTGCCTCCAACACCAAACTGCCACCCAAGATGGCCGCTTCAGCCGCGGATGTGATCAACATCGACCTTGAGGACTCTGTCGCCCCCAGCGACAAGGATAGCGCTCGCAAGCTGGCCATAGAGGCGATCGGTGACATCGACTGGGGCAACAAGACCCTTTCCGTACGGATCAACGGACTGGATACACCCTATTGGTACCGCGATGTGGTGGACCTGCTCGAACAAGCCTCGGACCGGCTGGACCAGATCATGATTCCCAAGGTCGGCTGCGCCGAAGATTTGTATGCCGTAGACGCGCTGGTCACGGCAATTGAGGCCGCAAAGGGCCGCTCCAAGCGGATCGCCTTTGAAGTCATCATCGAAAGCGCGGCCGGCATCGCCCATGTTGAACAAATCGCCGCCGCCACACCCCGCCTCGCAGCCATGAGCCTGGGCGCCGCGGATTTCGCCGCCTCGATGGGCATGCAGACCACGGGCATCGGCGGCACGCAGGAAAACTACTACATGCTTCAGGACGGTCAGAAACACTGGTCTGACCCCTGGCACTGGGCACAAACAGCGATTGTCGCCGCATGCCGGACCCATGGCGTGCTGCCGGTCGATGGGCCGTTCGGTGACTTTTCCGACGACGAAGGATTCCGCGCTCAGGCCCGCCGGTCGGCGACGCTCGGCATGGTAGGCAAATGGGCAATTCACCCCAAGCAGATTGCGCTTTCAAACGAAGTGTTCACGCCATCCGAGGACGCTGTGCGCGAAGCGCGTGAAATTCTGGCCGCGATGGAACAGGCCAAGGCCAATGGCGAAGGCGCGACAGTCTACAAGGGGCGTCTGGTGGACATTGCCAGCATCAAGCAAGCCGAAGTGATCGTTCGCCAGTCCGAGATGATCGCAGACCGCTGAACCGCACTGTACAGACAAGACCAGAACGCAGGCCATCCGGCCTGCGTCTTTCGTTGCCACCCAAGAACGCCCTGTATCGGCCAAGGGCTCACAGCCCAAAGGCTCTAGCCCCTTTCGTCCTTTGGGCTACCCATAACCACATAACTTGTGATCGTGTTGACCTGTGGCAAAGCACCCAGAACCTCTGTGTGAAAATGCTTGTAGGCGCTCAGATCCGACGCCTCGACCCGCAAAAGATACTCCACGGCTCCGGTTATGTTGTGGCATTCACGCACTTCAGGGGCCTGCGCCATCGCGCGTTCAAATGCCTCCTGCGCAATCTTGGTGTGCTGGTTCAATCCAACAGTCACATAAGCCACAAAACCGACCCCGGTTTTTTCCGGATTGAGAACTGCGCGGTACCCGTTGATGGCCCCTGACTTTTCCAAGGCAGCCGTGCGCCGAAGGCAGGCTGATGGCGACATTCCCACCCGTTCGGCAAGCGCCAGATTGCTGATCCTGCCATCGCGAGAAAGCTCTCGCAATATCTTGCGATCTATGGCGTCAATTTCAGTCATATTCGCCATTATTTCAGATATTTTGGCATAAATTGCAATATCTGGTCATCCAGATCGTGAAAATGTGCGCAAATGACACTCGAAATCTTTCTTGCCCTTGCCCTGTTTGCGGCGTCGACCCTGTTCACGCCCGGACCCAACAATCTGATGCTGATGGCATCGGGTGCAAACTTTGGCATCCGGCGATCTGTTCCCCATCTTTTGGGTGTGGCCTTTGGCTTTCCAATCATGATCATTCCCGTCGGTCTCGGGATCATGCAATTGTTTGACCTTTGGCCGCCAAGCTACACGATCCTCAAAGTGCTCTCGGTCGCCTATATTCTTTGGCTGGCGTGGAAGATCGCTAACGCCTCCGCGCCGAAAGAAGCAAAAGTTGACGCAAAACCACTGACCTTTCTGCAGGCCTCCGCCTTTCAATGGGTCAACCCAAAAGCATGGTCGATGGCACTGGGCGCAATCACGCTTTATGCGGCCAGCCGTGATTTACCAGCCGTTTTGATTGTCTCAGGAACCTTTGCCGCAATCGGGCTGGTCTCTGCCTTTTCATGGACGTCACTCGGCACGGCGGTACGCCGACTGCTGGCCAATCCCAAACGATTGCAGGCTTTCAACTGGACAATGGCAATCCTGCTGATCGCATCGATGCTGCCCGTTTTGTTCGGATAAGCGCGCCACAATTGCCCCCAAGGCACCTTGCTTTGTTGCATCCGTGCGAATGGCACGCCATATAGCGCTAGACCATCTGCGGAGAGTCCGATGACCCACTACCTCGACTTCGAAAAACCCCTCGCTGAGATTGAAGGCAAAGCCGAAGAGTTACGCGCCATGGCGCGTGAAAACGAGGACATGGACATTGAAGATGAAGCCAAGGCGCTGGACGTTAAAGCAGATGCTTTGCTCAAGGACCTCTACGCCAAGCTAACGCCATGGCGAAAGTGTCAGGTTGCGCGACATCCCGACCGTCCCCATTGCCGTGACTACATCGACGCGTTGTTTACCGAATACATGCCTTTGGCCGGTGACCGGGCTTTTGGCGATGATCACGCTGTCATGGGCGGTTTGGCCCGGCTGGGCGATCGCCCTGTGGTCGTGATTGGACATGAAAAAGGCAACGACACCCAAAGCCGGATCGAACGCAACTTTGGCATGGCGCGCCCCGAAGGCTACCGCAAGGCGATCCGCCTCATGGAGATGGCCGACAAATTTGGCCTGCCGGTTGTGACACTGGTCGACACCCCCGGCGCCTATCCAGGCAAAGGCGCAGAAGAGCGGGGCCAATCCGAAGCGATTGCCCGCAGCACAGAAAAGTGCCTGCAGGTCGGTGTGCCACTGATTACGGTTATCATCGGCGAGGGTGGCTCAGGTGGGGCGGTTGCCTTTGCAACAGCCAATCGCGTCGCGATGCTCGAACATTCGGTGTATTCGGTCATCAGCCCCGAAGGTTGCGCATCGATTTTGTGGAAAGACTCGGACAAAATGCGCGAAGCCGCCGAGGCTCTGAGGCTTACGGCGCAGGACCTGCACAGACTGGGCGTTGCAGACCGGGTGATCCCCGAACCGCTCGGCGGTGCGCACCGCGACCGGCAGACTGCCATCGCCGCCGTCGGCGCCAGCATCGCAGCCATGCTGGCTGATCTCGAGAACATGGACGGCAAAGACCTCGTCGATGCCCGGCGCAAAAAATTCCTGAGCCTCGGCTCCAAAGGGTTGGCGGCTTAAAGAAATCAGCTATAGCGCGGAACACACTTTACAGGTGTGTCAAAAACATGTTTCAACTTAAGCGTTTATTCGCGAGTTGTGGCATGACTGAAAATAATTCTGATTTAAATATTACTTTGGCCGAGCTTCGGCGGCTTCAAACAAGATTGTCCTCATTGGAAGGCCGCAAATTTCGAGGTGAAGGACGCCTTCAAAGTGCTTGGACATCGATCTCGACCATCTTTGTTTTGGTATTGCTGGGACTCGCAGCAGTAATTGGGCTGGTTGCTTCTCAGCCCGGAGGAATTGCGCTGATCAACGAGTTTCTGACCGGACAAGTACCACCATCTGGTTCGGGTTCGGCAGGATCAGATACGCCGCCCCTCCCGCCAACTGACAGAAACTCATTCCCCCAATTCATGACTTTGTTCCTTGCGGTATCGGCAGGTGGTATAGCGTATCTGGCCTCCGCAATGGGTATGAAGCGGCTAGAAACTTATGATGGTCAGTTTCAAGAGTTTCGAAGGGAAACACGCGAAACTTCCAACGGAATAGAAGATCGATTTCAACAAGTTGAATCAAAACTTCGCGACGACATCGACACTCTTGTCAAAGAAAGTTTGAAAACGCTGCAGGCAGATTCAGAAAAAACCATCCAAGAAAGCGCCATCGTTATCCGGAACGATATCGAACAAATCCAGCTTGACGTCGTCAACCAGCGTGAATTTCTCGACAACAAGTTTGGAGCCATTGTCGACAACGCCAATGCTAAGAGAATCTTGACGGACAAGCCAAGTACGGGTGAGCTACACGGCACAGTTACTCGTCTGTTTCTGCAAAGCAAAAGTTCCGACGCAAGATCTTTGGTCAATGCAGCGCTGGAGTTCCGCGATCCCGAGACGCACAAGCTCCTCACCACAGGCGATCCAGACGATTGGTTCAACCTTTGCTCGCAATTGGGTCAAAATGACGAATTCACATTAGGACTGAAAGTAGCCTTAGCCGGTCTTGTTCAGCAGCGGTCTTTAGATGTTTCTTGCATAGATGATCTGCGAATTGACAAAACTGCAATGCTTGTCAACGGCCCCAATTTCAAAACCATGTTGCGACAAGAGAAGATCCCGAATGTTGATCTCTTTGCCCATGCCCTGAACTACGCCGAAAAACTCGGGGAAACCGAACTAGTTCAATCCCTCGAAGAAATTGGCCGACTTATTCCAGTTGGGTATCGCAACTGGCGATACTATCAGTTCATGTGCGATCACTACAATAAGAGCAATCAGCGTGATCGTTTCTTTGAACTTCTGCAAGAACTGCGCGATCGCATGCCGCATGAAGAACGCGGTTACTCTCTTGAGTTGGAATGGTACGAAGCACGCAGTGATACTGAAAGCCTCGAACGGATTGGTCGCCATTGGCTCGAAGATCCAAACCGACGCGGAAACGCTGTTCCATTGCGCCTAGCGCGCATATCGCTTGACAAAGGCGACTATGAAAAAGCGCTCGAATATACCGGACGTGCTCTGGAAGGCAGTGCAGAGGCGCAACCCACAGCATCCATTGGTGCAATCTTGTTCTACAGAGCCAACGCCTATGATGCGCAGTTGATGAAACATGCACAAAACAAAAAACCGGATTGCGGTAAACTGTGCCGTCTTTTCGAGAACGCCGAACGGCTTTACCAGTCAGAGCAGATTTCCGACACTTCAACTATCATGGCCCGCACAGCAAAACGTCGGATCGAAGCAATGCGCCTGATGTTGTTGGAAGCTGGCTGCGAACCACTGGATCCCCCAAACAAGCCAAATTCAGGTGACAATCCGCCAAACCACCCTGAACCTAATGCCCCTGAACCAGGGGATGGTGGGCCAACAGTCGACAGTGTGCTGGCCGAGGAAATCCGCGAAGCGCTTGAAAGGGCACCTGAGCTTTTGAACATGGCCCTGAACGCGGCCGGCAAAGGAGACCTTGAGGCATTCGGACTTGCGAAGGAGACACTTTCCGCACTACCAATTCCGCCCGCCTTGAGAGAGAAGCTTGCTGAAATGTTGACTGAGGTGTCTACCGACGATGACCACCCAGACGCTGTCCGCGATGCGGCTA
The DNA here is from genome assembly GCA_020630695.1 of Paracoccaceae bacterium. Lineage (GTDB taxonomy): Bacteria > Pseudomonadota > Alphaproteobacteria > Rhodobacterales > Rhodobacteraceae > Thalassococcus_A > Thalassococcus_A lentus. The sequence goes on from JAHDIS010000031.1 coordinate 45,134, forward strand.
TCGAGCTGCGAGATGTACTGACAGACGACGACGCAACGTGATGCGCATAGAGACCGAGGCAGGCATTGTGAGTAAGTCCAGTTGTTACAATTCTCTTACGACCTCGTGACCTCGTGTCAGTGAATTGTGGCGTGACGTTTGC
>JAHDIS010000094.1 GCA_020630695.1 Paracoccaceae bacterium
GCATTGGGCAGCATGTGGCGGAACATGATCGTCCAGTTGCTGACCCCCAGCGCCTTGGCGGCGCGCACGTATTCCAGATTGCGTGCACGCAGGAATTCCGCCCGCACAACGCCCACCAGCGCAACCCAGCCAAACAGAACGGTCAGCGCTACGAGCAGCCAGAAACTTCGCCCGAGGATCGCAAAGAGGATGATGATCACATAGAGCGAAGGCGTGGACACCCAAATCTCGATGATCCTTTGAAAGATCAGGTCGATCCAGCCGCCGAAATACCCCTGAACAGCGCCGGCGATAATGCCGATGATGCTTGAGGCTATGGTGACAATCAGGGTGAACAGGATCGACAGCCTGAAACCGTAGATCACCCTCGCCACCACATCGCGTTTGGTGTCATCGGTCCCCAGCCAGTTTTGATTGTTGGGGGGCAGGGGGGCCGCACCGGGGCGGTCTACCGGAGTTTTGTAGCTGTAGGGGACCAGTGGCCAGAGCATCCAGCCTTTTTGGAAATCGCCCTCCAGCACCATGCCTTGATCAACCTGTTCGATCAGTTCTTCGGGCTCGTCAAAACACTCTTCCAAACCGCCGGTGCGGATCAGGCATTTCACCTCGATGTCGCGGTAGGGGGCTTCGGTTCTGAAATCTCCGCCAAAGTCAGTCTCGGGGTAGAACTTGAAGATGGGGGTGTAATATTCGCCGCGGTACTGCACGAGGATGGGTTTGTCGTTCGCGATGAATTCGGCAAACAGAGACAGAACGAACAGCCCGAGGAAAATCCAAAGCGACCAGAAGGCCCGGCGGTTTTTCTTGAAGTTGTTCCAGCGCCGCGCATTCAGCGGTGACAGAGTAAACATTCCACGTTTCGGTTCGGGAATGACCGGGGTGTCTTGCGGCTCGGGTGCCATCTGCGGATCGGTTTGCGCCACGCCTCAGCCCTCCCGCTTTTCAAAGTCGATACGCGGATCAACCAGCACGTACATCAGGTCAGAGATGATCCCGACGATCAGACCCATGAGGCCAAAGATGAACAACGTGCCAAAGATCACCGGATAGTCCCGGGCGACGGCCGCTTCGAAGCCAAGGCGCCCCAGCCCGTCGAGTGAGAAAATCGTTTCGATGATGATCGAACCTGAGAAAAAGATGCCGATGAAGACCGATGGAAAGCCCGCGATCACAATCAGCATGGCATTTCGGAAGACATGACCATAGAGCACGCGGCTTTCGGCGAGGCCCTTGGCGCGTGCAGTGATGACGTATTGTTTTTTGATCTCGTCGAGAAAGCTGTTCTTGGTCAGCAGCGTCAGCGTAGCAAAGGCGCTGATCGTGCTGGCGATGACGGGCAAAGCGATGTGCCAGAAGTAGTCACCGATTTTGCCGATCAGGCTAAGCTCTTCCCAATTGTCCGATGTCAGGCCACGCAGCGGGAATATCTGCCAGTAGCTGCCACCGGCAAACAGAACCAGCAACAGGATCGCAAAGAGAAACCCGGGGATCGCGTATGCCACGATGATTGCGCCTGAGGTCCATGTATCAAAGCTGCTGCCGTCCTTTACGGCTTTGCGAATGCCCAGTGGGATCGAAACCAGATAGGCAATCAGCGTCGACCAAAGACCCAGACTGATCGACACCGGCATCTTCTCCAGAACCAGATCAATCACCGAGATCGAGCGGAAATAGCTTTCGCCGAAATCGAGGCGCATATAGTTCCACAGCATGTTGAGGAACCGCTCAAGCGGCGGTTTGTCAAAGCCAAACTCTTTTTCGAGTTCGGCAATGAATTCTGGGGGCAGGCCGCGTCGACCGGCGTTGTCCTCGCTGGCGGCCTCAACTTCGCCACCTCCGCCGGCAATGCCGGCAAAGACGTCACCTTCGCCTTCGATCTGGGCCAGGATTTGTTCAATCGGTCCGCCAGGCACAAACTGCACAAGCGTAAAGTTGATGATCATGATTCCCAGCAATGTGGGAATTATGAGCAGCAGACGGCGAAGGATATAGGCGCCCATAGTGGCTTACAGTGCTCCCGCGTCACGCAAAGCCTGCGCCTTGTCTTCGTCCCACCACCAGATTGAAGATGTTCCAAGACTCAGCGGTGGCGGATTGTCGGTGTAGGGGCGTCCAAAGACATCACGATAGGCAACGTTGTGTTCGCCCTTGTACCACTGAGGCACCCAGATGTGCATCGAGCGCAGCACCCGGTCCAGCGCCTTGACGGCGGTGTCCAGATCTTCGCGGCTTTCTGCGTCGGCGATGATGCGGATCAGTTTGTCTACGCCTTCGTTGCGAAGCCCTGCGACGTTGACGGACCCAGCCACATCGGCGCTGTCAGAGCCAAAGATCTGGCGCAACTCGTCGCCGGGCGTCTGCGACATGGAGAACCGCTGTGTGACCATGTCATAGTCAAAGTTCTTTTCGCGTTCCTGGGCCTCGGCCGGATCGACCCGGTTGGCCGTTGCATCAATGCCCAGACGTTTCAGGTTTTCGATGTAAGGATTGATGATGCGGTCAAAGCTGGGGCTGTCGTTCAGGACTTCGATTTCCAGCTTCACGCCGTCTTTGTAGCGCAGTCCGTCATCGCCCACGATCCAGCCTGCTTCTTCCAGCAGTTTGCCCGCGCGGCGCAACTGGCGCCGGTCGGCAAGGTCTTCAGCCTTGGAAACAGCTGGCGAAAACGCAGGTTCGGTGAACACGGTTTCAGGGAAAAATTCGCGCAGCGGTTCAAGGATTGCCAGTTCCGCTTCCGAAGGCATGCCTTCGGCCTGCAGGGTGGGCGAGTTTTCCCAAAAGCTGTCTGTCCGTTCGTAGATTCCGTAAAAGAGCGAGTCGTTGGACCATTCAAAGTTGAAGGCCATGCCGATCGCTTCGCGAACGCGTGGATCGGAGAATTTATCGCGGCGCAGGTTGAACCAGAACCCCTGCGTGCCCGCGGGTCTGCCATCAGGCAGCGTTTCCACGACAACGTGGCCTGCATCGATGGCTGGAAAATCGTATCCGGTGCCCCAAACCTTCGAGCTGAACTCCTCTCGGTAAAGATAGGCACCGGCCTTGAAGGCCTCAAACGCGGTTGTGTAATCCGCGAAATATTCAAACTTGATGGTGTCGAAATTATTCGATCCCACGTTTGTCGGCAGGTCTTTTGCCCAATAATCGTCGCGGCGTTTGTAGGTGACGGATTTGCCCGGATCGACATCCGCCAAATCATAAGGCCCTGATCCCATTGGCGCGTCGAGGCTGCTTTCCGAAAAATCGCGCTCTGCATAATAGGCTTCGGAAAAGACCGGGATGCCACCAGCAGTCATCAACAGCTCGCGCAGCGGGCCGTCTGGATTAAAGGTGAACTTTACCGTGTGGTCGTCGAGCGCTTCGACACCGGTGATGTCCTTGTAAGCAGTCTTGAAGCTTGGCAGGCCCTTTTCCACCAGCACGTTGAAGGAAAAAACAACGTCAGAGGCCAATACCGGCGATCCATCCCGGAATTTTGCCTCGGGGCGCATATGGAATGTCACCCACTCGCGGCCCTCGGGATATTCGATTGTATGTGCTAGAAGGCCATAGCTGGCATCGGGTTCTTCAAGGTTGCTGGTCAGAAGGCTGTCATAAAAGACGGACGATCCGGCCGCCGCATTGCCCTTGAGGATATAAGGCGTGAGGCTGTCAAAGGTACCAAAGGCCCAGGAACTGTATTGACCGCCTTTCGGTGCTTGCGGATTCACATAGTCGAAATGTGTGAAATCGGCGTCGTACTTCAGCGGCCCGAATGTCGAAACACCATGCGATTTTATCACGTTCCCCTGATGGCTTTCGGCGAAGGCATATCCGGCGGCGAGGGTCAGGCCGATGGCGACAAAGCCTGCCTGTATCCATGGGCGCAGATCAGGTTTGCGCATGCCGGCGGTTTTTGCCTTGGCAACGGGTTTGGGACGGTGGGCATGGTGGATCATGTGCTCTTCCCTGTATTCGCAACTGGTTCTTTGGCCATTAAAGGTAAGTTAGGGGCGGAGCTTGACCACATTCAAGTTGAGATTACGCGTTCGTGTGGTGTTTTGAGGTGTTTCGCCAAACAAATACAGGCATCTGACCGTCAGGCCCGCGAATTTCGCAGTCTGTGCAGGTCACAGCGCTTGGGCCGGGCCGACCATCGTGGGCGTGGCTGAGCCCGGACATGAAAAAAGGCCGCCCCCAAGGGCGGCCTTTTCCGAATTCAGGTTGGCGCTGAGATCAGCCACCGAATGTCGCAAGATAGGCGATCAGGTTGGCGCGATCTTCGACCTTGGGCAGGCCCTTGAACGACATGGTCGTGCCGGGTGCGTAGCCCTTGGGATTTTCGAGGAAAGCATTCAGGTTGTCTGGCGACCAAACGTCGGCTGCCGCAGTCAGTTTGCCCGAGTAGTTGAAGCCGTCAGCCGCACCGACTGCGCGATCAACAACGCCGTGCAGATATGGACCGGTGCCGTTGGCGCCTGCTTCCAGTTTGTGGCATGCGCGGCACTTGCCCCACACTTTTTCGCCTTTGGCTGCGTCGGCAGCGGCATAGACGTCTGCAAAGGCAACTTCGACCACTTCTTCGGTCGGACCGCCCTCGTCAACTTCGATGGCATAAGCCATTGCGTGATCATCGCCGTGACCATGGCCTTTGCCGCCATGATAGATTGTCTCGGCTCCCCATTTGCCCAGCAAGAAGATGAGCAGCGCGCCGCAGAAGCCGCCGAGGATTTTGGTAAATGTCATCGTGTCTAGCATGAAGGGACCTGTTCGTCTGAAACCCGTGTCGGGCGCGTATCTATTGCTTCCCTTGCTTCAAGGCAAGGTATAGAAGCCGCGACCAAACGACCACGCTGGGCAGTTTTTTCCCTGCGGCCACGAAAGGAGCCCCAAGAATGACCAATCGCATTGCCTTTCAGGGTGAGCCGGGCGCCTATTCCGATCAGGCGTGTCGCGAAGCCAGACCGGGTATGGAACCGCTGCCGTGCCGCAGTTTTGAAGCCGTAATCGCCGCTGTTCGCGACGGACGGGCCGATCTGGCCATGCTGCCGGTTGAAAACACGACCTATGGCCGCGTTGCCGATATTCATCGATTGCTGCCCGAATCCGGTCTGCGGATCGTGGATGAAGCCTTTGTGCGAGTCCACATCAGCCTGATGGCGATGCCCGGCGTTGAAATCGAGTCGCTTGAGACCGTGCACGCGCACCCGGTGCTGATTCCTCAGGCGCGCAGCTTTTTGGAAAAATACGGTATTCGCGGTGTTGCAGCGGCTGACAGCGCAGGCGCTGCCGCCGATTTGGCGCAAGACGGCGATCTGACACGTGGTGTGCTGGCCTCTGACCTTGCCGCCGAGCTTAATGGTCTGAACATCCTTGCGCGTCACATCGAAGACCACGCACACAACACAACGCGTTTCTTGATCATGGGCGAACAGGCAGATCACTCTGTCCGGTCCGACCATGGCATGATGACAACCTTTGTCTTTCAGGTGCGCAACATTCCTGCCGCGCTCTACAAAGCGATGGGTGGCTTTGCGACTAATGGTGTGAACATGACCAAGCTGGAAAGCTACATGGTTGGCGGCTCTTTCACCGCTACCCAGTTCTACGCTGACATCGAGGGTCACCCAGATGATGCAGCAGTGCGCCGCGCCATGGAAGAGCTGGATTACTTCACGGATATGCTTGAAATTCTGGGTGTCTACCCGCGTGATCCGCGCCGGGATTGATCGGCATCGCTAGATCAACAGGCTCGCCGCGCCTTCGTGTTTGAGCAATGCAACCTTAGTTTCGATGCCGGTTCCGCCGGAAAATCCGCCCAGCCCGTTTGCGCCAAGAACGCGGTGGCATGGGATGATTAGCGGTATCGGATTGCGCCCGCACCCTTGCCCCACGGCCTGCGCAGGTATGCCCAGCAAGCCGGAAAGATCGCCGTAGGTTCGGGTTTCCCCAAAAGGAATCGATTGCATCGCCGCGCAGATGGCGCGCTGGCTGTCGCTGACGTTCAGCGACAGCGGTAGATCGAAAACGGTGCGTTGATCGTTGAAGTATTCTTCGATCTGGGTACAGGCGTCGATCAGGACGGGTGTTTCGTCAGACCGTCCTTCGCCCCAACGCAGCGCTGAAATGGCGCCGTTTTCTTCGGTCACTGTAATGGGCCCGGTTGGGGTTTGGATCATGCGCTCCATGAGCTGACGCTAAGACAGATTGCACCATGTCGCAAACAGACCGGACGGCAGGCTGGAAAACTCACAGGTTGGGCTCTGCAAACAGGAGGGCAGGATGAAAACAGGATTTATCGGATTGGGCGCTGTTGGCGGCAAGCTGGCGGGCAACCTCATGAACAATGGGGTCGAATTGACGGTGCATGATCTGGATGACGCGAAGGTTGCGGAATTCGTCTCGCGCGGGGCGCAGGATGGTGCGAGCGTTGAAAGCATCACGCGGCAGTGTGATGTCGTCATAACGTCCTTGCCGTCGCCAGCCGCGTCCGAAGCCGTGCTGGCGCAGATGCTGCCACACATGAAAGCCGGCAAAATCTGGATCGAGATGTCCACGACAGACCCCGAGGGGATCAAGGATCAGGCCCGCCGCGTCGCGGAAACCGGGGCAACCATGGTCGAAGCGCCGGTTTCCGGCGGATGCCACCGCGCAGCGACGGGAAATATCTCGGTGTTTGCGGGCGGCGACCGGGGCGATTTTGAAGCTGTTTTGCCTCTTCTGACCATTTTGGGACGCAAGGTTCTGCACACCGGGGACATCGGAACCGCTTCGACGCTCAAGGTCATGACCAATTATCTGGCGACAGCAAACCTGCTGACACTATGCGAAGCGCTGACGACGATGAAGGCCGCAGGCATGGATATGTCGACAACCTATGAGGCCATTCGTATCTCATCTGGCACCAGCTTCGTTCATGAAACCGAGAGCCAGCTGATCCTGTCCGGTTCGCGGGATGTCGATTTCTCGATGGATCTGGTGCTCAAGGACATTGGTCTGTTCCAGAGCCTTGCGGATCAGTTTGGTGTTCCACTGGAGCTTTCCCCGCAGATCATTTCGATGATGCAAGACGGACAGGCCCGGTACGGAAACAGAGCCCAATCCGATCGCATGATCGAACGTCTCGAAGAAGCTACAGGGCTGAGCATTCTGGCAGATGGCTTTCCACAGGAACTGGTGGATGATGAACCGCCAGCCCGCGGCACAGAAGTGGTTGTGCGGCGATAACACAGCCCGTCGGGCGCGCCTTTTGCCAAGCTGCCGGGCGCGCTCTACTTTCCCCAGCCGTGGCTTTGCCCTATAGGGCAGCAACACAGCGGATGGGGGCAGGTCCATGGAAGAACGTGAATTGGCGGTGATATCGGCATCAGCGGGGCGTCGGTACTTTGGCGTTGGCGCGCTCTACATTCTGGGTGTTCTCGTTGTTTATCTGGCGCTCACGTCACCACCTTCGGGGCTGCATTGGCAAATTTTCCTTTTGGCATTGGGGATTGGCGCATTGGTCTTGGGCCAGATCATGTGGCGCGCAACGGCCTACAGCCTCATTCTGACGGAAACCGAATTGCGCGAAAGCTCCGGCCTCGTGCTGGCGCGGATCGAGGATATCCAAAAGGTCGATCGCGGCATGTTCGCGATGAAGCCGTCCAATGGCTTCAACATCATTCTGAAAGAGCCGGCAAAACGCGTCTGGCGCCCGGGGCTGTGGTGGCGCTTTGGCCGCAGAATTGCCATTGGCGGTGTTACATCGGGCAGACAGACCAGACCGGTGGCAGATATTCTGACGCTGAAGTTGTCTGAACTGTCGCAATAGAAAAAGGCCCGGCTAAACTGCCGGGCCTTTTCTTTTTCCGTGAGTGTGTTCGCGTGTCAGCCGTTGGAAAAGACAACCTGCGGTGTGTAGCGCGGACGGGTAAAGCTGTAGGTGTGGATCTCGAAGGAATCGAGGCCAACCTGGAGAACCGGATTGTGCTGGTCCCACGTTTCCACAAGGATCAACTGATCGCCGCCAATTGCAGCAGGCAGACGCTCTTCGTAGTCGCGGATGCCGCCGTTTGTCAGACCCGACTGGCCGCCACGGGCCTGAGACCATACGACTTCCCAGCGATTCCGCTGGCCGTCAAATTCCACGACGGTCACACGCAGGTCACTGTCCGTACCGGATGATTTGTTCAACTCATCCAGCAAGCTGGCGGCACTGGTGATATAAGTCGCGTCGATCGGGTCAGTCTCACGAGAGATCATGTCACCGATTGTGTAGTTTGCCTTCTGGTTCACGCTTTGCTGACGGAAGGCGTCGAAGTAGACCCAGCCGACACCAAAGAGCCAGAGCAGTGCAGGCAGAACGATGACCGCTTCGACGGTGATGTAGCCGTTCGTGTCCTCAGCAAAGGCACGCAGGCGCTTTTTGAATAGTTCGCGTAGCATGTTTCTTGTCCTTAGCTAGGTTCGGTCACAAAGGCCGAAGAGGCAGTGATCGCGGTGAAGCCTTCGGCATCCTCAGGCAGGTTTGCACTCAGATTGCCAGCTGGCGTGATGGGCCGGTACTTGAAGCAAGCCCGAAGGAACATCACTTCGCTACCACCGGCGTTCTGGAAGTTGCGGTTCGGTGTGAACGTCTGGCTGGTGTCAACGCAGTCAGCTTGGTTCGGAACGTCCGCCCAGTTGCGCATGTCCAGACGTACCATTTCAAGCTGCAGACTATCTAGGCAGTTGGGCAGCACGGCAGCCCGGTCGCAGATTGATTGCTTGATTGCGGTCTGGTCACCAGCATTGCCCAAGCGAA
>JAHDIS010000032.1:0-15664 GCA_020630695.1 Paracoccaceae bacterium
ACCCCAACGATCATTGCAACATGGGCCAGTCGTCCAACGACACCTTCCCCACCGCCATGCACATCGCCACCGCCATGAGCGTGCGCGACGTACTGCTGCCGGGTCTGGAAAAGCTGCTGGCCGGACTGGAGCAGAAGTCCGAGGAATTCAAGGACATCATCAAGATTGGCCGCACCCACACACAGGACGCCACACCGCTGACACTGGGGCAGGAATTTTCCGGTTATGCCCACCAAATCCGTCAGGGGATCGCACGGGTCAAAGCCTGCCTGCCCGGCATTTACGAGCTGGCGCAGGGCGGCACCGCAGTGGGCACAGGCCTGAACACCGACAAAGGCTGGGGCAAAACCGTGGCCGCCAACATGGCCGAGATCACAGATCTGCCCTTTGTGACCGCGCCAAACAAGTTCGAAGCTCTGGCCGCGCATGATGCCATGGTCTTTATGTCCGGCGCTTTGGCCACTGTGGCCGGGTCCTGCTACAAGATTGCCAATGACATCCGCCTGCTCGGCTCTGGCCCCCGCTCTGGTCTGGGTGAATTGATCCTGCCCGAAAACGAGCCGGGCAGCTCGATCATGCCGGGCAAGGTAAACCCGACACAGGCCGAAGCGCTGACACAGGTTGCGGCCCATGTGATGGGCAATGATGCGGCGATCAAATTTGCAGGTTCGCAGGGTCATTTCGAACTGAACGTTTACAATCCGATGATGTCCTACAACCTGTTGCAGTCGATCCAACTGCTTGGGGATGCTGCAGATTCCTTCACCGAGCGGATGTTGCTGGGCATTCAGGCCAACGAGCCGCGCATTGACAAGCTTATGAAGGAATCGCTGATGCTGGTCACGGCGCTGGCGCCGACCATCGGCTATGACAACGCCACCAAGGTCGCCAAGACTGCGCATAAGAACGGCACAACACTGAAAGAAGAAGCCGTCGCGCTGGGATTTGTGGACGAAGCGACCTTTGACGCTGTTGTCCGGCCTGAGCAGATGATTGGCCCACGGGACTGAGCGACTTCGGCGCGTGTGATGCGCGCCGATCCATTCGGGGGGCCAGCCCCCCGATCCCCCCGGGATATTTGAAGCACAAAGAAGCCAACAAAGAGCGCGGCGCGGGTCGCGCTCTTTTGCTTTTTCAAAAGGTGGTCTACGCTTTGAGTATGAGCAAGCTGGTCAATCTGAATCAATTCCGCAAAGCCAAGGCCCGGGCGGACAAACGCCGGCAGTCCGATGAGAATGCTTTCAAATTCGGACGCAGCAAGGCGCAGCGGTCGCTGGATCAGGCCCGCACAGACAAAGCGCGTCGTGAACTGGACGGGCACGAGACCGAATGAACGGACGACCGGTCAAACATTCTGTCACCCTGCGCGGTCATCGCACATCTGTTTCACTTGAGGATGCGTTCTGGCAGGCGTTTCGGGCCATCGCCCGGGATCGCGGACTAGCCATTAACGAACTGGCTGTTGAAATCGACGAAGCGCGCGATCCGGAGGTGGGGCTGGCCTCGTCGATCAGGGTCTATATCCTGGAACACATGCAGGATCAATTGCGCCGCGCAGAACTATGATTTCGCAGGAAAAACAAAGCACCGATCGCGCCTGACCGAAAGCCAGAGCGGCGTGCCTGTCTTTGGCAGGAACACGTTTGGCACTGTGGCCTTGAGCATCTGTCCATCGTGGTCCATGCGAAACTCCACGAGGCTTTCCGAACCCATGAAGCGCGCGCGCTCCACCACGCCCCGCGCTGGAGTTCCGGCGATTAACGTGGGGTTTGGGCCTTTACCGTGGCGGTCGAAGTCGATGCTGACATGTTGCGGGCGGAAAACGATTTCGACCTCTGCACCGTCGGGCACCCCCGGCGCGAGGAATCGGCCAAAGGGTGTATCGGTCAGCGCGCCTTCGACGCGGCCACGCAACACGTTGATATCACTGAAAAAGGCGACCGCCTCTTTGTCGGCGGGCGCATTGAAGATGTTATACGGCGCACCGCGTTGAACAATGCGGCCTTCGCGCATCAAGGCGATTTCATCTGCCATGCGCATCGCTTCTTCCGGCTCATGGGTGACCAGCAGAACAGAGGCGCCTTCTTCCTTCAGCAGATCCAGCGTTTCATCGCGAATGCCGTCCCTCAAACGGTTGTCCAGGCCCGAGAATGGCTCATCCATGAGCATGATTTTGGGCTTTGGGGCCAACGCCCGCGCAAGAGCCACTCGCTGTTGTTCGCCGCCTGACAGATGGTGCGGGAACTCGTCGATGTAGTGTGCCAGTCCGACCCGGTCCAAGAGCGCCTTGGCCCGCGCTTTTTTATCGGCGCCCGACCCGGTCAGACCAAAGGCCACGTTCTTGCCGACGGTCAGATGAGGAAACAGTGCGAAATCCTGAAACATCAAACCGATCGAGCGGCGCTCCGGAGGCACGCGGAAGACCGTGTCGCAGACCAATTTCCCATCAACGTAGATGCTGCCGCTATCTTGCATTTCCACGCCGGCAATCATGCGAAGCGTCGTGGATTTGCCGCAACCGGAAGGGCCCAGCAAACAGGTTACATGCCCCGGCTCAATCGACAGACACACGTTGTCCACGACCGCCTTGCCGTCGAACCGGCGCGTGAAGTCGCGGATTTCAAGCCGCGGAGGGGGACGTTGGTGCGTTACGCTCACGGAGGGCTGCCTGCCTTGTCAAACCTGTACGGTCAGGCAAAGCCTTACCGATTTCATAAGATTTGACCGAAGGGGTATCAGCCCGCCGCGCGGCTCGCAACCCTGCGTGCGCCGAACACGACTGCGGCAAAGCCGACAATCAACACGACAACGCAGATCGCCAAGAGCTGTTCGTATTTGTGACCTTCGGGCAGAATGGCGGCTACAGGCTCCCAGGCTCTTGCAAAATAGGCTGCCGCACCGAGCATCGCAGCGGCCCAGGCCACCAGATAGGACCAGAGTGGCACGTTCCGGTTCATCACCAGACCCACGATCAAAACCGGCGTCAAAAACATCGAGGCTGTGCCGCTGACCGCCACCGCATCAAAGAGTGTTTGGCTGCCCCATAGCGTCAGCCCCGTGCCTGCCAATGCGAAAACCAGCATGGCGGCCCGGCCTCCGTTCAGACTTCGCGGTGCAAGATGCAGTTCTTCGACCACCAGACGTGAGGCCGAAGACAAAGCAGAGTCGAGGGTCGACAAGGCCGACACCAGCAGTGACAACATCAGGGCACCAAAGACCCAGCCCGGGAACATCGTCGCCCAGGTGCCGATCAGCTGGTCTTCGTAGCTGGCGCCCTGCAGGCTGGCCTGAATTCCGAACAGACCAAAGCCAACAATGCAAAGTGCCGAGATCCAGAAGGCATGCAGGAAAGATGCACGGGTGGTTGCCTCATCCGCCAGAAAACCGCGGTCCATCATGACCGGATCATGGGCCGGGTATGAAAACACCTGAAGGGCGGCAACGACCATCAGCACCCAACCCAGATAGCCTCCGGAACTGCCCGGGGCGGTCAGCGCAGCAGACAGCGAGAAGTCGGGCGAGACCAAAAGCGCCACGAGCGCGGCTGCGAAAACCACAAGAAAGATCGCCATTTGCAGCACATCGGTACGCAGCGCAGCGGTCAGCCCGCCCCAGCAGGAATAGGCCAACGCGAGCGCCGCCACAGCGATGATCGCGGTAGTTTCCGAACCATGCCAGAGCGCGCCAAAGATCAATCCGACGACAATCAGGTTGGCGAAAACTTCGGACAAAAGACGCAGCGCGATGACCAGATTGTAGGCAGCATTGCCGGCGGGGCCAAATCGCGAACCAAGCCAGTCCTGAACACTGCCCGATCCGTTGGCGCGCAGCCGCAGAACGATATAGCCGCCCGTCAGAAACGAGGCATAGTAAGCGGCGTAGGCCAATGTCCCTGCGATCCCGTAAAAATACCCCAGGATTGCCGAGTTCATCAGCGACCGGGCGAAAATCCAGGTCGTGACCTGACTGAGCACCAGAGTCCACAGACCGGGGGCCTGGCCGGTTTCGGATTGACCGCCAAAGAACCCTTCGACCGAGGCGCGACGCGGCGCAACAAATATGCTGGCCAGCAAGATGACGAGGAAAAGGCCAATAATGACGGAAGGTTGCATGGGGCGCTCCGAGTTGGTTTGACGCAACCGCTAGCAAGCTAGTCAGACCAACGAAACCCACATTTCACTGTGAACGCGCAAACGTGAGCGCACTTTATCCCGCTGCGGACACAGCCTTGGCCAGCCGCGGCAAGCGCGCCTTTTTTAGCAGCGCCCGCATCGACCAATCCGGGTCGGACATTTGGCGCGCATCCTCTAGAACTTGTTCGCACACCTGTTGCATCGACTCACTCTGGCTTTGCCAGAATCCCATCAAAAAGGCATCGGGATCGATGCGGTTCAAACCCTCTTCTGCCAGAATGTTGCGGGGAAAATCCTTGGCGTTCAGCGTCACCAGAACCTCGGCGTTTCCGGCGATCGCCGCCGCCAATACATGCGTATCGGCCGGGTCAGGCAACCAGAGGCGCGACTCCAGCGAGGGCGGCCAAGTGACCTCGGCCTTGGGCCATGCAGCCCGAGCCAGCGCAATCTCAGCCCGCGCTTGCAATTCTCCGTCCGGGCCTAGTTTGCGAGAGGCCCGCGCCCATTCTTCAAGAATGCGATCAGACCATAGTGGGGTGAATAACCCCTGCCCCGCAGCGCCCAAAAGCACCGACCGCATAACCGTCGGATAAATCACACAGGTGTCGAGGAGAACCTTCACAACCGAAAGAACAGCGCTTTGAGATAGCCGCTTTCAGCCAGTTGGGGCAGCAGCGGATGATCAGGTCCGGCTTGCCCGGTATGGATAAGCTGCGCGCGGCGCCCGGCGCGCCCAATGCCCCGCAGGCAAGCCCCTGTAAAGCTGGTCAGATCGGCAGCATGCGAACACGAGCACAGGATCAGATAGCGGTCCTCTTCCACCAAGGGCGCAGCAAGACGGGCAATCCGTTCATAGGCCCGCAGGCCTTTGTCCAGCGCGGGCTTATTGGGCGCAAAGGCAGGCGGATCACAAATGACCACGCCATATTCTTCGCTGGCGTCCTGCATGGCCTGAAGCTGATCAAAGGCGTCGCCCTGCCGGGCCTCGAAGCAATCGGTTTTGCCCATGTGCCCTGCGCCCTGTGCCGCCAAATCCAGCGCCGGGGCCGAACCATCAACACAGACGGCTGACTTGGCGCCACCCGCCAGCGCCGCCAGACCAAAGCCACCCACGTGGCTGAACACGTCCAGTACGGCCGTGTTTTCGCACAGGCGCGCCGCAAAGGCATGGTTGTCACGCTGATCAAAGAACAATCCGGTTTTCTGCCCGCCCGTTAGGTCGGCCATATAGGTCGCGTTGTTCATTGCCACAGGGATCGGGGCTTTGGGTGCGGCGCCGCGCAACACGCGGTCGACATCGTCCAGCCCTTCGAGACTACGCCCGCGTCCACCCGCATTCTTCAGCACGTTGGTCACGCCACATACCGCGCAAATCGCATCGGCCAAAGGCTCCAGCAGAACTTCGGCCCAGGCGGCATTGGGTTGTACAACAACAGTATCGCCAAACCGATCCACGATCACGCCGGGCAAGCCGTCCGCTTCGGCGTGGATCAGTCGATAGTACGGCGCGTCATAGAGGCGTTCCCTCAGCGACAGGGCCTTTGCGATCCGGACTTCCAACCAAGCCTGATCAATCGTCGCGTCCACATGCCGATCCAGCATTCGTCCTACGATCTTGGATCTGGGATTGGCGGCAATCAGTCCCAGTTCCTGCCGCTCGGCGTCTTCCAGAACGGCAATGGTGCCAGGCGCGATTTTCTTGGCGCGGCGATCCATAACCAACTCATTGTCATAGACCCAAGGCGCGCCACGACGGATCGCTCGGGCATTGGCTTTGGGCTTCAGGCGCAGGACCGGCCGGTTTTCGGGCGTGTCTGCTTGGGCGGAATGCAAAACGGGGGCTGTCATGCCCCCGCCTTAGACGTATCTTGCGAACTTGAAAAGCGTCAGATCTGATCGACCGCGCGTTCCAGTTGCCGATCCATGTCTGCCCAACCATTCGGCAGGGTCAGTTCAGCGGCGATCACACGGGCCAGATGCCGGTGCAGGCGTTCCTTCATGGTCAGACCTTGCTTGTCCGCGTTGATTGCACGGAGGCCACCGTAGGCTTCGAGATCGGCCTTGACCTTGCGGTTGTTGATCAACACCTCGCCCGTGGACGCGTCAGTTGCCGTCACGAAAAAGCTGATGGAGTGCACACCGCCCACCGTGTAGCGGGTTTTCTCGGTGATCGAATGAAACCGGTTGAGCGTGATCGACAGCTTGACGCCCTGATCACCGTTCAGGTTTGGCTTTGCCCGGTTGATGCTTTCCTGAAAGATCGCACCAATTTGCTGTTTCCGGTTGCCGATCTTGTCACCGCGCCAGACGATGTCTGCAACTGGGTAGAACAGGTTGGCTTCGGATACCGTCAGGCTTTGCGGCATTTTGATTTCGTAGTCTGCGATCGACAGGCGGGCGTTGGTTGCCACGGGACGCTGAGGAATGTCCGGCGCGGAGGCTGTCGGCACCTGCGCAACCACTTGTTCAGCGCCCGGTGTCGGGACGGTTTCAAATGGCGCGTTGCGTGTGGTCAATTGTGGTGTCGCACAAGCCGACAGGCCTGCAGTCATCAGTACTGCTGCGATAATCCGGATAGGTTTCATCTCTGTGCCTTTCTTCCCGGTCTGTCCGTTTGCGGATCAGATTTTTACTCAAAAAGCTGTATGAGCGGCGTTTCAGGCGTCTTTATGGCAAGCCGAAGACCATTCAGTGCCGGTTTGTCGCAACCACAAGAGACAAACTGGCTTTACAATGTTAGCGCTAACTGCGATATGGTGGCGAAAATGAAACCGAACCAAGATCGGAGCAAACATGCCGTTGCATGAGACAGTCGCCAAAGTCACTCAGCGGATCGAAGACCGGTCCGCCGAGATGCGTTCGACCTATCTGGACCGGATGCGAAGCGCTGCCGAAGAGGGTCCCCGCCGGGCGCATTTGACCTGTGGGAACCAGGCACATGCCTACGCCGCTATGGGCGCTGACAAAGACACTCTGGTCGATGACCGGGCGCCGAACATCGGAATTGTGACCGCCTACAACGACATGTTGTCAGCCCATCAGCCTTTTGAACGCTACCCCGACGTGATCCGCGAAGCCGCGCGTGCAGCAGGCGGAACTGCGCAGGTCGCGGGCGGCGTACCGGCGATGTGTGACGGCGTCACCCAAGGGCAGGTCGGAATGGAGCTGTCATTGTTTTCACGCGATGTGATCGCGCTAGCCGCAGGCGTGGCACTCTCGCATAACACCTACGACAGCGCGCTTTATCTGGGTGTCTGTGACAAGATCGTGCCCGGTCTGGTCATCGCCGCTGCAACCTTCGGCTATATTCCGGGATTATTCGTGCCGGCAGGCCCGATGGTTTCCGGCCTGCCAAACGATGAAAAAGCCAAGGTTCGTCAACAGTTTGCCACAGGTGAAGTTGGTCGCGATGCGTTGATGAAAGCTGAAATGGCTTCTTATCATTCGCCCGGCACCTGCACGTTTTACGGGACGGCCAATTCCAACCAGATGCTGATGGAATTCATGGGGCTGCACCTGCCGGGTTCGTCTTTCGTAAATCCGGGCACCCCGCTGCGTGAGGCCCTGACCGTGACAGCTGCGGAACGCGCCCTTCAGATCACTGCTCTGGGCAACGATTATCGCCCGGTTTGTGACGTTCTGGATGCCAAGGCCTTCGTGAACGGCATGGTAGGACTGATGGCGACCGGCGGATCGACCAATTTGGTTTTGCACCTGCCTGCCATGGCCCGCGCCGCTGGCATCGCGCTCGAACTCGAAGATTTCGATGATCTCAGCTCGGTTACGCCGCTGATGGCCAAGGTCTATCCAAACGGACTTGCCGATGTGAACCATTTCCACGCTGCTGGCGGGTTGCAGTACATGATCGGCAACCTGCTGGACGAAGGTCTTTTGCACGACGACGTCTGTACGGTCGCCGGTGACGGGCTTGCGCGCTATGCGCAAGAGCCCAAGCTCAAGGACGGTTCGGTTGTCTATGAAGATGGCCCATCCGAGTCACAAAACGACAAGATCCTGCGCCCCGCCTCGAGCCCGTTTCAAGCCACGGGCGGATTGCGTCAGCTTCACGGGAATCTGGGCCACGGCATGATGAAGATCTCTGCCGTCGCCCCTGAACGGCACGTCATCGAGGCCCCTGCCCGCGTTTTTCAGGATCAGGACAGCGTCAAAGCTGCCTTCAAGAACGGCGAATTTACCTCAGACACTGTCATTGTGGTGCGCTTCCAAGGACCCAAATCCAACGGCATGCCAGAACTGCACGGCCTGACGCCCACTCTGGCGGTCTTGCAGGATCGCGGCCTGAAGGTTGCTCTGGTCACGGACGGCCGCATGTCGGGCGCTTCTGGCAAGGTCCCGTCGGCCATTCACGTCTGCCCCGAGGCCGCAGACGGTGGTCCACTCGCCAAACTGCGCGATGGTGATCTGGTCCGCGTGGATGCCGTTGCCGGAACCGTGGCCTGCCTGACCGAAGGTTTTGAGGACCGCCCAGCGGTCACGGCCGACCTAAGCGGCAACGGCCACGGCGTCGGCCGCGAACTCTTTGCTGCATTCCGTGCCAATGTTGGCCTTGCCTCCAACGGCGCTGGCGTTGTGGTTTAACGGCTTGAGGCTCAGCCACTTTCACAATAGGCAATTGCCTGTATTTCGAATTTTGAAAGGTCCGATATGACTCCGCATCAAGCGTCTCTGGAAACTGAAAAACTCTGCCTTCTGGCGCCGGTCATTCCAGTTTTGGTCATTGACGACCTCGCACATGCGCGCCCCCTCGCCGAAGCATTGGTTGCGGGCGGTCTTCCGGTGCTCGAAGTAACACTGCGGACCCCTGTTGCACTTGAAGCCATCTCGATCATGGCAGAGGTCGAAGGCGGTGTAGTTGGCGCCGGCACACTGCTGACACCAGACGATGTTTCATCAGCCAAGGAAGCCGGCGCGAAATTCGGTGTTTCACCCGGCGCGACCGATGCGCTTTTGCAGGCTGTAACCATGGAGCGGCTGCCGCTGCTGCCCGGCGCGGCTACCTGCTCCGAAGCAATGCGCTTGCTGGAAGTTGGTTATTCCATTCAGAAATTCTTTCCTGCAGAGGCCAATGGCGGCGTTCCCGCGCTGAAATCAATCGGCGCGCCTATCCCGCAGGTCCGCTTTTGTCCAACCGGTGGTGTGAGCCTCAAGAACGCGCCTGACTACCTTGGTCTGTCCAACACGCTCTGTGTCGGCGGTAGCTGGGTCGCACCCAAGGACCTGATGGCCAAAGGTGACTGGGCCGGCATCGAGGCACTGGCGCGCGAAGCCGCGTCGCTTGAGCGCCCCGAATAAACACGGGCTGACATTCAGGGCGCAGCGCGCTGGTTGACCCGTTTGATCAGCGCCTCGCCCGTTTCCTTGCGTTCGGAATAGCGATCCACAAGGTATTCCGAGCGGTCGCGCGTCAATAGCGTGAATTTGACCAACTCCTCCATGACATCCACCATTCGATCATAAAACGGCGAAGCCTTCATGCGCCCGTCACTGCCAAATTCGAGGAATGCTTTTGGCACTGATGATTGATTGGGGATGGTGATCAACCGCATCCAGCGACCCAGAATGCGCAATTGGTTGACTGCGTTGAAACTTTGAGAGCCGCCGCAGACCTGCATCACAGCCAGTGTTTTTCCCTGTGTGGGCCGCACAGCGCCAAGCGACAGCGGAATCCAGTCGATCTGTGTCTTCATAACCCCCGTCATCGCTCCATGGCGTTCTGGCGAACACCAGACCATGCCTTCGGACCATGTCACCAGATCTCTGAGCGCCTGAACTCTTGGGTGATCCGCGTCAGCGCCATCGTCGGGCAGCGGCAGGCCCGACGGGTCAAACGTACGCGTTTCCGCACCGAGCAGGGTCAAGACCCGCGCGGCCTCTTCGGTCATCTTGCGGCTGTAGGACTGCGCCCGCAACGATCCATACAGCAGCAGGATCCGCGGCCTGTGCCCGCTGCGTTCGGCGGGGTTCAGCAAGGCTTCGTCAGGTTTTTGCAGGTGTTCGAGGTTCAGTTGGGGCGTGTCGGACATGGCGTCGGATCTTCTTTTGATTGGGTCGAGGTCAAGGACGGTCAGAGTGGTCGCGCGGCTCGGACAGCAACCATCCGAAAAAGTACGTGGCCAAAATTGCGGACAGAATTTGAACGATGACAAAAGCTGCAACATCGCTGGGCGCTATGCCGGCAAAGGTGTTCGAAAAACTGCGCGCAATGGTAACCGCCGGGTTGGCGAATGATGTGGAGGATGTGAACCAGTAAGCAGCTGTAATATATAATCCAACGGCCATTGGCACCGTTTCGGGTCGGGCCCTGAGGCACCCCAGAATGGTGCCGATCAGCCCAAAGGTTGCCACGAACTCTCCGGCCCACTGCCCCGGCCCATTTCGCGCCTTGAGCGATGGATCAACAAGCGCGAGATCGAACATCACATGCGCGGCCATCACCCCAAGAATGCCACCGATCACCTGAACCGCAGTGTAGAGCAGCGCGTCAGACCGATTGATTTCGCCGCGGATCAGAAAGGCAAGAGTGACCGCTGGATTGAAATGCGCACCGGACACCGGACCAAACACGAGGATAAGCACGACAAGGATGGCGCCGGTTGGAATGGTATTGCCTAACAGCGCGATTGCGACGTTCCCGCCCGCCAGTTGCTCGGCCATAATTCCTGAACCAACCACAGTCGCCAACAAGAAGAAGGTCCCCAGCGTTTCGGCGGCCAATCGGCGTGATCTGTTCATATGTGCCCCACTTTGCTGTGTTGTCATTTCGGTAAACGCCGAATTGTGACAATCGGTATGAGCCCTTAGGCATCTTGTCAAGATACGTTATTTCGGCAATAAACGAATTATGGAGCACCCCCAAGCCATAGACATGTTTGCCGCCCTGGCCCACCCGACCCGACTCGCCGTGTTTCGACTGTTGGTGGGCGCCGGGCCAGATGGGTTGCCTGCGCTGGAAATCGGCCGCCGGCTTGATGTTGTGGCCTCTACACTTTCGGGGCATCTGGGCATTCTCAAACGCAGCGGCGTGTTAACCGCCACGCGCCACGCCCGTGAAATCCACTACGCTGCCAATCTGTCAGCGATGAACGATCTTGTTGGATTTCTTCTGGCAGATTGCTGCGGTGGCAATCTGGAGAATTGCGTGGACAGCAATAACCTGCTGTCCTGGCCCGAGGATGCTCAGAGCTAGCCCCTGAATCCGGTCGCAACCACGAACTTTTCCGAACTGTCCGAACGGCTTGCCGGGGGTTTGACGTTGACGACCTTTTCAAACCGGGTCTTCAGCGTCTTTTGGAGCGTGCCTTCCGCCCCACCCGCCAAAACTTTGGCCACGAAGGTACCGCCTTCGTCCAGTACGTCAAAGGCCAGCTCTGCCGCTGCTTCGCAAAGCGCGATAATCCGCAGGTGGTCAGTTTGCTTGTGGCCCGACGCAGAGGCCGCCATGTCTGACATCACGACGTCTGCCTTGCCGCCCAGCCATGCCTTGACCTTGTCGTCGGCCCCATCCTCCATAAAGTCGAGTTGATGGATTTCGGCGCCGGGAATGGGATCGACCACCTGAAGATCGACACCGATGATACGTCCGACAGCCTTGCCCTTTTTCTCACCAAGCGCGTTCACACGTTTGACAGCCACCTGACACCAGCCACCAGGGGCGCACCCCAGATCGACAATCCGCGCACCGGGCACGAGGAAGCGGTATTTATCGTCGAGTTCCAAGATCTTATAGGCCGCGCGACCACGATAGCCATCGACCTGCGCACGCTTCACATAAGGATCATTCAGCTGCCGTTGCAGCCAAAGCGTCGAAGACAGCTTGCGTCCCCGCGCTGTCTTTACCTTGACCTTCAGATCGCGCTGTCCGCGTCCAGAAGAGTTTTTGTTCGGCCCCTTTGCCATCGTGCTACCGGCCCTTGCTTCTTTGGTTCCAAACGATCGTGGTGATCCCGCGTTCCGCGGGTCGGGGCCAGTGCCCCGCCTGTCCCGCCTGCGCTATAACGGACCATCCTCAAGAACGCCATCCGCAGACATTTGCGCATAAAGCAACCCTTCGCGCAGGCCGCGGTCTGCGACAGAAACCCGATCCGTTGGCCACAGCCGCAAAAGTGCCTGAAGGATAGCACTGCCCGACATGATCAACGCCTGCCTGTCCGGTCCAATGCGCGGGTCCCGCCTGCGCCCCACGGGCCCAAGGTTCAGGTACTTCTGAATAACGGCCTCGATTTGATCCGACGACATTCGCAGGCCGTCCACCTTGGTCCGATCATACCGTCTCAGCCCCAGATGGCTGGCCGCGACCGTGGTCACGGTTCCAGAGGTCCCGACGATCTGGAACCCCTCGCGCGGCTGTTCGTCCTTGTAAGGCGCAAACTCAGCCAGGTTCTCTTCGAAATACCAGCTCATCAATGCATAGCGGGCTGCGTCGTCATCCACGTCTGAAAACTGATCACGCAGTGTCGCGACACCCAAAGGCACCGAAATCCAGTCCACCACCTTGGCAGTGGGAAATGGGGAATCCGGCGCGTGGAACCCTGCATGCAACCGCATGATGGCCTTGGGCCTTTCGCGTGGCTCAACCGCGGACAGATCGATCCAGACCAGTTCGGTTGACCCGCCGCCGATATCAACGACCAGCAATTGTTCGGTTTTGGTCGACACTAGCGGCGCGCAGGAAATCACCGCAAGCCGGGCTTCTTCCTCGGGCTGGATGATTTCGAGTGTCAGGCCCGTTTCGCGGCGCACCTGACGGATCAGATCGCGCGCGTTTTGCGCCCTGCGGCATGCCTCGGTCGCAACAAGGCGCATCCTTTTCACGCCATGACGTTGAATTTTCTGCTGACAAACACGAATGGCCGCCACCGTACGCCCCATTGAGGCGCGGCTCAAACGACCTGTCTTTTCAAGCCCTTGGCCCAATTGGACCGACTTTGAAAAGCTGTCCACCACATGAAACTGGCTGCCCTTCGGCTGGGCAATCAGCATGCGGCAACTATTCGTTCCCAGATCCAGCGCTGCATACAAAGCGTTGGAATCCGGCTGTTCAGGAGCGGTGCTCTCGACCGGTTTCGGGAAAGCGCCCGCCCCTGTGGGACGCTTGGGCGCCATGGTTTTGCGCCTCTTCCGATATCAAGTTGAAATCAGGATACGCCCCGCAATGGCGTCACGCAAGCATCATGAATGCGTGGACCCAGTGGATTTTTGTAAAACCGGTTTAGGAATTCGTATTCCTGTTCCAGAAATGGCCGGATCGCGTCGATCGTGGCCGGTTTGAGATCATCCAGCGTCAGCTTCTGCTCAGACTTGTTTCCGCGCGGCATCTCGACGTCCTGCCGGGTCAGCAGGCTGAGATCCCAGGCCAGATCGCCCAGCTCTTCGGTCTTGTAGACGCGATGATAGAGATCGAGTTTCTTTCCGACGAAAAGCCATGCGCCGACTGAATGGTGTTTGATCGAGCTTGAGGCAAGGCGATAGGCCTCAAGATTGCAAAAGAATTCATCCGGATCGGGATCACGTGACAAATCCGGCAGCCAGTCACGGCCTTCGCGGATCTTGCGACTGTTCCATACGTCACGAAACTGCAGCACGCGGTTTGTGTAACAGGACAAAAGCCGTTTGACCGGATCGCGCACAACGCAAAAGCGCCAATAATCCGTGAACTGTTCGAACCGGTGCGGACGAAACCGAATGGTCGGGTAGATCTCGTGCCATGTCAGCTTGGTGATTTTGTCGTCGGGCGGAACCGTCACCGCAGGATCAAGACGCGCCAAGGCCTCTTTGACCGAAGAGCATCCCGCCTTCGGCAAAGCCATATAGGCCAATTTGTGAGCGTCCACGGTGATCACCATTGCGCGATGACCTTTCTGCTGTTTGCCTCATGTGACCGTCACCTTGAACCACGCGTTTTGGGCGCCGATATGTCCAAAGGGTGAAAGTTTCTCATTGTTTTGTTGAAAGATTAGACGATCAGGGATGCTTGGACAATCCTGCGCTTGCGCCTAGGCTGTCGTTTGCGAAACAGCTTAAGTCGAAAACAGCCCCTGCCGCGGACGATCTGACCGCTAATCAGGCTTAGGAACAGGAGAGGAATCAGGCATGCCTGACGTAACAGTTGTCTACTGGCGTGATATCCCGGCCCAGGTGATCGTCGGCAAAGGGCGCCGCGGCGCGAAGGTGCAATTGCCTGAGCGGTTTGAGCAGGCCATCGATCGTGCCGCCATGAAGACCGGCGCAGCCGGAACAGACGACTATCTTGCCGAGTGGCGCAAGGCAGCACCCTACCCTGTTGACGGCGATCAGGACGAGATCGCCAAGTCCGAAGCCGCCCGGCTGGACGCCGAATACGACCAGGAGCGCATCAAAGCGCTGATTGCCAACGATGGATGGGCCTGACAGCCCCATGACACTGAAGGAGGCCTTGATGGCTTTGCTCAACTTCCGCAAACGTGAAGAGGCTCCCAAGGGCGCCAACGTCCAGCTTGAGGCGTTTCTCAAGGATTATTCCATCGAGGTCATGCCCAGAACGGCAGAGAAGGTCGAAGATTTCCGGTCTCTGCTGCCCGAAGGCACCCGCGTCTACATCGCGCACATCGAAGGGACGCCAATCGAAGACATGGTCGCCACTGCGGCCCGTCTGTCGAAAGACGGCTACAAGGTCATGCCGCATTTCCCGGCGCGGATTATCCGCGATGAGGCCACATTGGCCGATTGGATTGCGCGCTATCAGGGTGAAGCGGGCGTGGATCAGGCCCTCCTGCTGGCTGGCGGCGTGGCCAAGCCGCACGGCGATTTTGACAGCTCGATGCAGTTGCTGGAAACCGGGTTGTTCGGCAAAGCCGGGTTCAAGCGACTGCACGTGGCGGGCCATCCCGAAGGCAACCGCGACATCGACCCCGACGGCAGCATGAAGAACGTTGAAGAAGCGCTTCAATGGAAACAGAAATTCTCCGAAAGCTCGGATGCGCAAATGGCGCTGGCCACCCAGTTTGCCTTTGACGCGGGCCCGATCATCCAGTGGTGTGATGATTTGCGCGCGGCGGGCATTACCCTGCCCGTTCACATCGGCATCGCCGGTCCGGCCAAGCTCCAAACCCTGATCAAATTCGCCATCGCCTGCGGTGTTGGCCCCTCGCTCAAAGTGCTGCAAAAGCGGGCCATGGACGTGTCCAAGCTGCTTCTGCCCTACGAGCCGACCGAAGTGCTGACCCAACTGGCCGCCCACAAAGCCGCCAACCCGGATTTCAACATCGAACAGGTGCACTTCTTCCCTCTCGGCGGAATCAAAACCAACGCCAAATGGGCCATCGAAAACGGCGGTGCGTCCACTGTTCCGGCAGACGCGAGTCCATAAGCTCGCAAATTATCGTCTGAAACACCTGTTCAAGCGCGTCTTCGATGCGGGACGAAGCGCTAATTCGCTGCGGCTGCACCAATGGCCGCTTCAGGTTTCGGAAGGCTTCCTGACAGAGAAACTAAACCGGCCAGTCGAGAAGAAGTGCTCTCCTCTTGCATTAAGC
>JAHDIS010000032.1:15674-44460 GCA_020630695.1 Paracoccaceae bacterium
GCGTGCTCCTCTGCCCAGGCCTGCAGCTCATCATCTGGAACAGTTTTTTGCCCGTTCACGTAGGCCACAATGAAGGGCACCACCATTTCGCCGTAGCAACCATCGTACCTGTCCGTATTTATGATGGAGAAATAGCTCACCTCATTGACGATCAAACCCGCGTTTCGAAGGCGCGCGCCAAGCGTTCGCGGAAGTTTGCTGTCGGCGCAATGCGGTGCAAAAGCCTTGAGCACCTTGTCCATTCGACCCGGATACTCGCTATGCCAACAGACACCTTCCCAGTCTGTCGCAAGGATCAGAGCACGTCCGCCGGGTTTGAGAACACGAAAAACCTCACTGCAAAACTTCGCTACATCAGGCACATATTCAGCAACTTGGGTGCTAACGACCACATCGAAGTGGCTGTCTTCAAACGGGAGTTCGGTCGCGTCGGCGCAACGATAGCTCAGCCAGTCATACTCACTTCGTTTTGTTGCGCGCTCCACCATCTGTTTCGAAATGTCGATGCCTACAACTTCACCATCGGGTCCTGTTTGATCGGCTATTTGAGCCGCGAGAAAGCCGGGGCCGCTTCCAATATCCAAAACCCGCTCGCCCTTTTGGACCGAAATCCTTCGAAGGGTGTCTTCTCTTTGAGAAACTACGTCCGGCCCAAGGTAAACCGCCTCTAATCGCTCCGCTGCGGCGTCGTCGTATTCCATACCCATAGAGTGATCCCCCCAATTCTTGGCAGTCACACTAGCATCGCGTTTGCTGGTCGGGAAGTACGGCGGCATCGCTGAGCGATACCGACACGAAGCCAATTCAGACATTGGGGCACTATGCAGCATCCGAGACTTTGGGCTCACAGCCGACATTCGCCGCGCTTTGCCACCGCCCTTGTCCTCTCGAACATACCGACACCTTTAATCCGCGCATCCTACGCCCAGCTCTTGCCAAGCCCACCTCACAAAGATCATGAAAGCTTTGAGCCTGTAGGTCGCGCGCGAATGCGGTTATGTCGTTTGCGCGCAGGCTCTTTGTCCAGCAGCTTTTAGGGTCGCGCAAAGACTTCGTCTTGGCACTGAACATATGCCCCTGAAAGAGAGCGCCTTATGACCCGCACCGTTATCGAATCCGCCACCAAGACCGCCCTGATCGGCTTTGATCAACCCTTTTGCGTGATCGGGGAACGGATCAACCCGACCGGCCGCAAAATCCTGAACGAAGAACTGGAGCGTGGTGATTTCAGCCGGGTCGAGGCAGACGCGCTGGCGCAGGTTGCTGCGGGCGCGACCGTTTTGGACATCAACTCGGGTGCGGTCTTCTCCAACAAAATGGCCGAAGATCCCCGCTATGCGGATAACAACTTTGTCGAACCGACCCTGATGCAGGAATTGGTCGAGCGGGTTCAGGCGGTCACCGACTGCCCGCTGTGCATCGACAGTTCGGTTCCGGGCGCGTTGGAAAACGGGCTTAAGGCCGCCAAGGGCCGGCCGCTGCTGAACTCTGTAACCGGCGAAGAAGAGCGACTGGAAATGGTGCTGCCGCTGGTCAAGAAATACAATGTTCCTGTCGTGGCGATTTCGAACGATGACACCGGGATTTCCGAAGACCCGGACGTGCGCTTTGCGGTCGCCAAGAAGATCGTCGAGCGCGCCGCCGACTTTGGCATTCCTGCGCATGACATCGTGGTTGACCCGCTGGTGATGCCGATTGGCGCAATGGGCACCGCAGGCCTTCAGGTCTTTACGTTGGTGCGCCGCCTGCGCGAAGAACTGGGTGTGAACACGACTTGTGGTGCCTCGAACATCAGCTTTGGCCTGCCGAACCGTCACGGTATCAACAATGCCTTCTTGCCCATGGCAATGGGCGCGGGCATGACCTCTGCAATCATGAACCCTGTTGCGCTGCCCATCGGCCCCAAGAAGATCGCCGAGAAAAAGGCCGAGATCGAAGCCGCCGGAATTGTTTTGCCCGAGGGCATGGACGACGAAAACTTTGTCACGTTGTTCGGAATGGGCTCGACCAAGCCGCGCGCCGGCAAAGAGATGGAAGCCATCCGCGCCGCCAACTTCCTGACCAACAATGACGAAGGCGGCGCCAACTGGATCGCGTTCAACAAGGTCGCGCCCAAAGCCGGACAGGAAGGCCGCGGTCGTGCGGGCCGCACAGGCGGCCGCCGTCGTCGGGCGTAACCGCTGGCCATGCGCCGGGCGCCCTGCCCTGACTTTGAAACTGATCGGCTGGTGGTCCGGGACTGGACCGCCAGCATTTCCTCTGCCGATACACGCCGGGTTTTGACACAGGCCTTGGCCGGTATTCTGACCGAGACCGTTTTGCGTTTTCTGCCCGAACCGGTCCAACTGTCGTCAGACAGCGAAACAGCCCTAAGCGACTGGATTGATCAGCGTCAAACCAATGCCACGGTCTATACCGTTTCGAACAAGAACGGCGTCTTGATTGGCCTTCTTACCCTCGCCGAACCCGAGCATCTGGATTTGCGGTTGGGTTATCTGCTGGGCGAAGCGCATTGGGGCAAGGGCTTTGCCACTGAGTTGATCCAAGGCTTTTTGAACGCGCTGCCTGACCAACCGGGCCGCATCATTCACGGCGGCGTTGATCCTGACAATGCAGGCTCTGCCCGCGTTTTGCTCAAGTCGGGGTTTACCCAAGACACCAGCCAATCATCAACGGGCGTCCAGATGTTTACGCTTCGGGGCTAACGCTGTTACGGCAACCGACTGTCGGTTCGCACGGCCCAGAGTTCGTTCACTCTATTTGCGTTTCTTGATCTTTCCAGCCGCTTCCGCCAGATCGCGGGCGATGGCAAATGCGCCCTGAATCTTGGCTTTGTCCGAGGACCAATCCCGCCGTACGACAATCTTGTTGTCTTTGACCTTGGCCAGGCCGTCCTGCGCCTTGATGAATTCAACAAGCCCCTCGGGACGGGCGAATTTATCATTGTGGAACTGTATCGTCGCGCCCTTGGGCCCACCATCCAGTTTTGCGATCCCGGCCCGTTTGCACATGGCCTTGATCCGCACCACCAAGAGCAGCGTATTCACTTCACGCGGCAGTTTGCCAAAGCGGTCGATCAGTTCGGCGGCAAAGCCCTCCAACTCGACCTTGGTCGTCAAAGACGACAAACGACGATAGAGGCCGAGGCGCACATCCAGATCCGGGACGTAGTCATCCGGGATCAGAACCGGCACACCCAGATTGATTTGCGGTGCCCATTGATCATCGGCATCGGATAGCCCCTCCATCTCGCCTGCTCGGATCTTGGCAATCGCCTCCTCCAGCATCGACTGGTACAGCTCATAGCCGACGTCCCGCATCTGCCCCGATTGTTCTTCGCCCAGCAGGTTGCCCGCCCCGCGAATGTCGAGATCCTGCGACGCAAGGCTGAACCCTGCCCCAAGCGTGTCGATGCTGCCCAACACGCGCAGACGTTTTTCAGCGGTGGCCGTCAGTTTGGCCAGCGGCTTGGTGGTCAGATAGGCGTAGGCGCGCGTCTTGGAACGGCCCACCCGGCCCCGGATCTGGTAGAGCTGGCTGAGGCCGAACATGTCTGCCCGGTGTACCACCATCGTGTTGGCCGTCGGAATGTCCAAACCGGATTCCACAATGGTTGTGGCCAACAGCACGTCGTATTTGCCGTCGTAGAAGGCGTTCATGCGGTCATCCAATTCGCCCGCTGCCATTTGGCCATGAGCGACGACAAAGGACACTTCGGGCACTTGATCGCGCAGGAATTCCTCGATCTCGGGCAAATCGCTGATGCGCGGCACCACATAGAACGACTGTCCACCGCGATAGTGTTCACGCAGCAAGGCCTCACGGATGGTGACAGCGTCGAATTCGGAGACATAAGTGCGGATTGCCAGACGATCCACCGGCGGCGTGCCGATGATCGAAAGATCGCGTACGCCGGTCAGCGACAATTGCAGGGTGCGCGGGATCGGCGTGGCCGTCAGGGTCAGAACGTGAATGTCGCTGCGCAACTGTTTGAGGCGCTCTTTGTGCTGCACCCCGAAATGCTGTTCTTCGTCGATCACCAACAAGCCAAGGTTTTTGAACCGAATGCTTTTCGCCAACAAAGCGTGGGTGCCGACCGCAATATCGACTGTTCCTTTCGAAATGCCCTCGCGGTGGCGCGTGGCGTCCTTGGCAGAGACGAAGCGCGACAGCGGCACCACGTTGATCGGGAAACCGCGGAAACGTTCGGCAAAACTCTTGTAGTGCTGTCTTGCCAGCAATGTGGTCGGAGCAATGACAGCCACTTGCACGCCGGACATGGCCGCAATAAAGGCCGCCCGCATCGCCACTTCGGTCTTTCCAAAGCCCACATCGCCGCAGATCAGGCGATCCATGGGCTGACCGGAATGCATGTCATCCATCACATCACTGATGGCGTTCAACTGATCATCGGTTTCGGTATAGGGGAACCGGGCGGCAAAGCTTTCATAGGCTCCGGCGGGCGGGTCCATCACAGGCGCTCGGCGCAGAGCACGTTCTGCCGCAATGCGGATCAGCTTGTCCGCCATCTCGCGGATGCGCTCTTTCAGGCGGGCCTTCTTGGCCTGCCATGCGCCACCGCCCAACCGGTCGAGCAGCCCTTCTTCGTGCCCATATTTGCTGAGCAGTTCGATGTTTTCCACCGGCAGATACAGCTTGGCCGATTCAGCGTATTCGAGCGTTAAACATTCGTGGGCGGCTCCCGCCGCGGTGACCACTTCCATGCCCGTGTAGCGACCAATCCCGTGATCCACGTGTACAACCAGATCACCGGGCGTCAGGCTTTGGGTCTCGGTCAGGAAGTTTTCAGCCCGGCGCCGCTTCTTGGGTTGCCGGATCAGACGATCGCCCAGCACGTCCTGTTCGGAAATGACAGTCAGCTGGCCTTCTTCAAAGGGGGCTTCAAAGCCGGCCTCCAAAGCCCAGACCGCCAGATACAGACCACGTTTTCCAATCCGGGTTCCGCTGTTGACCGGAATTGCCTCGGCCAGACCTTCGTCCTCGATCAGTCCGGAAAGGCGTTCCCGTGCCCCTTCGGAGTAGGAGGCGATCAGGACCGGCCCGCTCTGCATCTTTTCCTTAACGTGAGACGCCAAAGCCCCGAAAAGGCTGATGGATTCCTGTTGACGCTCTGGCGAGAAATTTCGGCCAATCCGGCCACCGGCATCCACAACGCCCGGCCCGGACGCCTGCGCCAGCGGGTTAAGCTGAATTTGCCGGCGCTCGCCAACGGCCCCGTTCCAAGCCGTGTCGTCGAGATACAGAAGATCCGCAGGAATCGGTTTGTAGACCGAACCCATCGTCTTTTTCTGGCTCATCGCGTGCTGACGGGTGCCGTATTGATCCTCGATACTGTCCCAGCGGGCCAACCGCGCCGGGGTCATCTGATCGTCAAGCAGAACCGGCGCCTCGGGCAGATAGTCGAACACCGTCTCAAGCCGTTCATGAAAGAACGGCAGCCAGTGTTCGATGCCCTGATGTTTGCGCCCTGCACTGACCGCCTCATAGAGCGGATCATCGGTGCCGCCAGCGCCAAATTCGATACGATAGTTTTGCCGGAACCGGGTGATTGCCGCATCGTCTAGGATCACCTCGGACACCGGGGCCAGATCCACCACATCCAGTTTTTCTGTGGTTCGTTGCGTGGCGGGATCAAAGCGGCGGGCCCCATCAAGAACATCGCCAAAGAAGTCGAGCCGCACAGGACCGGAATCGCCCGGAGGATAGATATCGATGATACCGCCGCGGATGGCGTAGTCGCCGGGCTCCATCACTGTGGGCGCCTGGCTAAAACCCATGCGAACCAGAAATCCCCGAAGGCTGCCTTCGTTGACACGGTCGCCGACCCGCGCGGTAAAGGCGGCCTCTTTCAGAACCTCGCGCGCCGGAAGCTTTTGCGTCGCGGCAGCCAATGTGGTCAGCAGCACATAGTGATCCGGCATTGCGCCGTGCACGATGCCAGCCAGCGCCGCCATGCGCGCGGCCGAAATATCGGCATTGGGCGAAACGCGATCATAGGGCAGACAATCCCAAGCCGGAAAGCTGACAACCGGGACATCAGGAGCAAAAAAGGCCAACGCTTCTCGCATTGCGGCCAGACGCTTGTCATCGCGCGCCACGTGAATGACAGGGCCACTGCCACGCTGCATCTCTTGCAGGACAAGCCTTGCGTCAAACCCCTCGGGGGCGCCGCCCATTATGATACGGTTCTGTGCCATGACCGCTCACATGGCGCGACGGGATGGCCGCGTCAACCACGCAAGCCCGCATTTGATCCTGCGACCGTCTATCCGGTCAGGACATGCGCCGACAGGTTCTGGAACATTCCGAACAGCGCGGTAACAAAAATGGAAATCATACCAATCGCCTGCACCAATGTACGGTGAATGCGAAGCCGCCGCCAGAGAACCTCTCCCTGCCCTTCGCCATTCTGGATTTTGCGCGAGGACGCAATGCTGAGCAGTCCAACGATGGTCATGGGAAAGGCCAGCAGAAAAAGGGCCTGCGCCAATTCGATGTCATAGATAAACCCGAGCAAGGCCATACCTGTCAGCAAGGCCGAGACAAGAGCAGCCAACCAAAGACCAGCTTCATCAACGATAAACAGCAGCCGGTTGGTGTTTATCCGAACCAGATCTTCAAGATCCGCTTCGGCCTGTCCGCCATTGCGTCTTGCGCGGCTGACCATGTCAAATGGAACACCCAGCACCCAATGGCTCGCTGATGACCAAACGACAGCCAGTACGATCCAGAACCACAGGTTCGAAAAGGACCGCATGTCGATGACTTCAAAAACGGTGGTGTACCAGTCCACGCCTGCCTCTTGCGTTTGCTCTTATTGGGGGTTCTAGCCTGCGGTTATCGGTTTGCCCAGACCGTCATTTTCCAAAACCATTGTTGCTGGCGTTCTTGGCTGGATAACCATGCAGCAAAGTGTCAGGCAGACTGGACACAGGCCCTCGCATAACCGATACCTGTAGAACGTGAAAAGACAGGTGATCCATGCTGCCCAGCCAAGCCCCCTTTCCCGCCACGCGCCTGCGGCGCTTGCGCAAGAGTCCCGCGATCCGCGCGCTTGTATCGGAAACCAATCTCACGCCGGCAGATTTCATCTGGCCGGTCTTTGTACGCGATGGCGAAGGTCAGGTAGAGCCGATATCTTCAATGCCGGGTGTGAACAGATTGTCTGTCGACAAGGTGGTTGATGCCGCCCACGAGGCGCATGCCTTGGGCATTCCATCGATTTGCCTGTTTCCCTATACCGATCCCGCCCTCAAGACCGAATGCTGTTCTGAGGCATGGAATCCGGACAACCTGTCCAACCGGGCCACGCGCGCCATTAAAGAGGCGGTTCCGGATATTGCCGTTATGACCGACGTCGCGCTGGACCCCTACAATATCAATGGACACGACGGTTTCGTTGAAGACGGTGTCATTGTGAATGACCGCACCGTCGAGGCGCTGGTCAAACAGGCGCTATCGCAGGCGGATGCAGGGGCGGACATCATCGGCCCATCTGACATGATGGATGGACGCATCGGCGCGCTAAGGGGGGCATTGGAAAGCGCCGGACATACAAATGTTCTGCTGCTGTCCTATGCCGCCAAGTATGCCAGCGCCTTCTATGGTCCGTTTCGCGATGCGGTTGGCGCGTCCGGAGCATTGAAAGGCGACAAGAAGACATACCAGCAGGATCCCGGTAATTCCGATGAAGCCATGCGGCTGATCCAGCGGGATCTGGCAGAGGGCGCCGACATGGTTATGGTCAAACCCGGCATGCCCTATCTCGACATCTGCCAGCGGGCAAAACAGATGTTTGGCGCGCCAACCTTTGCTTATCAGGTCTCCGGCGAATACGCGATGTTGGCCGGTGCGGGCGAACGCGGCTGGGTCGACGGTGAAAAAGTCATGCTGGAAAGCCTGATGGCATTCAAACGGGCCGGATGTGACGGCGTTCTGACCTACTTTGCCCCGGCCGCATCGCGCATCCTGAACGGGTAGCGGTTTGCCGCCCAAAGCACGCAACAGGCGGTGACAAACCGCCGATTGCAGCCTATAACCAACGCAACCGGCGGAAAAAGCCGGACCTTAGGCACTGGCAACGAGAAGAGCAGACAAATGAAAACCACCAGACGCAATGTGACTTTCGGCCTTGGCGCCGTCACCATGCTGGCCGCTTGCGGTAACGGCATCGGGAGCCGCGGCCCGGCCACCATCGACAGCCGCGTGGACAGCACACTGACCCAGCTTTATGCCGACTACCCCGCCACCCGCGGATTGGCGGAAAAGGCCGCTGGCATCCTAGTTATGCCTCTGGTCACCGAAGCGGGCCTCGGCATTGGCGGCGGTTATGGACGCGGCGCCCTGCGGGTCGGCGGCGCGACCGTCGATTATTATTCCATGACCAAGGCTTCGGGCGGCCTGCAGATCGGTGGCCAGCAGTACAGCCACGTATTGTTCTTTATGACCACCGAAGCGCTGGAAACATTCCGCCGCTCGCCCGGCTATGCGGCCGGTGCAAACATCGAGTACGCAACCCCTGCCCGCGGCGAAACGCTGGCTGCCGAAACGACAACGTCGCTCGCTCCGGTGATCGCGGTTATCTTTGGTCAGGCCGGTCTGCGATTGGGCGCAACGCTTGAGGGCGTAAAATACACGCGTATCATTCCATAGGTATCTGACGCGCTTTCAGAGCGCTTGGTATTCAGTATCGATTGCAGTGCGCCGCATGTCCTTTGGGCATGCGGTTTTGCCATTTCATCAGTCTCGCATGCGTATCCCCAGATCGCCTGAGCAGACCCGGATTTCACCTGATATTTCGCAGACTTTTTTCTTGAAATAATACCGCCAGATATTCGTGCATTTTTGTGATAAATTTCAGATAGTTACACCCTGCGCCATAGTCCCGCCTCAATTCGGCCAAACCTGCGCCATTGCACCCTATATCCTGTCTCTGGTATACAGGGATCAACAAGATATGGCGCAGCAATAAACAGGCAAAAAACGTGAACGACACGCCAGAAACACCTGAAAAAGAAGAGATTTCCCCGGCGCCGCATGATGGACCTACCATCACGATCGCTCAGGAAATGAAGTCGAGCTACCTCGACTATGCCATGAGCGTAATCGTCAGCCGTGCGATTCCCGACCTGCGTGACGGGCTCAAGCCCGTGCATCGCCGCATCCTTTATACACTTTGGGAAAACGGTCAGACCCGCGCGAAACCCTATCGTAAGTGTGCGACGGCGGTGGGCGACGTCATGGGTCGGTATCACCCCCACGGCGACTCGGCCGTCTATGACGCGCTTGTGCGCATGGCACAGGATTTCTCCATGAGCCTGCCCCTGATCGACGGTCAGGGCAACTTTGGTTCCATGGATGGCGATCCACCAGCGGCCTACCGTTATACAGAATCCCGCCTGCAGAAATCGGCAGAGGCCCTGCTTGAAGACATCGACAAGGATACTGTCGATTTCGTCCCGAACTACGCCAATGAACGCAACGAACCGACGGTTCTGCCCGCCCGTTACCCCAACGTTCTGGTAAACGGCGCAGAAGGCATCGCGGTTGGTATGGCGACGCGCATTCCGCCCCATAACCTGGGCGAAGTGATCGATGCGACACTGGCTCTGATCGAGAACCCCGATCTCAGCTCTGAACAGTTGAACGAATTTATCCCTGCCCCGGATTTTCCGACGGGTGGCGTGATCCTCGGGCGCGCAGGCGCGCGTAAGGCCTATCTCGAAGGACGCGGCAGCGTCATCATCCGCGCAAAGACACGCGTGGAAGAGATCCGCAAGGACCGTTATGCCATCGTCATCGACGAAATTCCCTATCAGGTGAACAAGGCCACGATGATCGAGCGGATTGCCGAAGCGGCCCGCGACAAGAAGATCGAAGGCATTTCCCACGTACAGGATGAATCGGATCGCGATGGCGTGCGCGTGGTTGTTGAACTGAAACGCGATGCCACCGCCGAAGTCGTTCTGAACCAGTTGTTCCGCTTTACGCCTATGCAGACCAGCTTTGGCTGTAACATGCTCGCGTTGAATGGCGGGCGTCCAGAACAGCTGACGCTGCGCGCGTTCCTGACGGCCTTCCTCGATTTCCGCGAAGACGTGATCGCGCGCCGAACAGCTTATCTGTTGCGCAAAGCCCGTGAACGCAGCCACATCCTGTGTGGTCTGGCGGTTGCTGTCAGCAATGTTGACGAAGTGGTCGCCACCATTCGTGCTTCGGCTGATGCGGCGGAAGCGCGCGAAAAGCTGATGACACGGCGCTGGCCCGCGGGCGACATCCTGCCTTATATCGCCCTGATCGATGATCCGACCCACACCGCGAACGACGACGGCACCTATAACCTGTCCGAAGCGCAGGCACGCGCCATTCTGGAGCTGCGCCTTCAGCGTTTGACACAACTGGGTGTGAAGGAAGTCACGGACGAGTTGGAAGAGCTGGCCGCCAAGATCAAGGAATACCTTGATATCCTGTCCAGCCGCGAGCGAATCATGCAGATCGTCTCGGACGAAATGCGCACCGTGCGCGATGAATTCGCCGTGCCGCGTCGCACCGAAATCGTCGAATGGTCCGGTGATATGGAAGACGAAGACCTGATCGAACGCGAAGACATGGTCGTGACCGTCACCCAAACCGGATATATCAAACGGACCGCTTTGGCCGACTTCCGCGCGCAAAAACGTGGCGGCAAAGGCCTGTCGGGTATGTCCACCAAGGACGATGACGTTGTCACGCAGCTTTTCGTGGCAAACACACACACACAGCTGTTGTTCTTCACCACCGATGGCATGGTCTACAAGCTCAAGACCTGGCGCCTGCCACAAGGCGGTCGGACGTCCAAGGGCAAGGCAATCGTTAACATTTTGCCAATCCCGACGGGCGTCAGCATCGCTGCAATCATGCCCGTTGACCGCGCCGAGGAAGATTGGGCCGATCTGCAGATCGTCTTCGCCACCAGCGCCGGTGATGTACGCCGAAACGCATTGTCGGATTTCACCAATGTGATGCGCAACGGCAAAATCGCGATGGATTTGCCGGAAGACGTGGAACTGGTGAATGCACGCATTGCCTCGGAAGAAGATGACATCATGCTTGTCACCGACTCGGGTCGCGCGATCCGCTTCCGCACCACTGATGTGCGGGTGTTCAAAGGTCGAAAATCGACTGGTGTTCGCGGCATTCGACTGTCAGGTGATGACCGAGTGGTTTCGATGGCGGTTATCCGCAGCTTTGAAGCCACATCGGATGAACGCGCAGCCTATCTGAAGATGCGCAGGCTCATGGCCGGTGTAACCGAAGAGTCAGAGGCCGACGAAGAAGAAGGCAACGCCGATGCGGCGATCAGTCAGGACCGTTATGCAGAGATGTCAGCGGCCGAAAACCTGATCCTGACGATCACCGCCAAGGGTTTGGGCAAGCTTTCCTCGTCGCATGATTACCCATTGCGGGGTCGCGGCGGCATGGGGGTTCAGGCCATCGACAAAGGAATGCGCGGCGGCGCGCTGGTTGCAGCCTTCCCGGTCGAAATGGAAGATCAGATCATGCTGGCCACCTCCGGCGGCCAGTCCATCCGGGTCCCAATCGACGGTATTTCCTTCCGATCCCGCAACGCAGGCGGTGTCAAAGTGTTCGACACCGGCAAAAACGAAGTGGTTGTGTCGGTTGCCTGGATTGCCGATCAGGGTGACGAAGAGACAGAGGACGCGTCGGAACCTGCGGAATAAATCACGCTGAGCCGATCACCAAAAAGGGGCGCTGTTGCACACAGCGCCCCTTTTGCATTGTCGGAGCCGGCGGTTCAGGCAGTCGCAGTTACACCGGACTTGCCGCGCCCGTCGATTGACCATGCACCTGCCCCTGTGATCGCCAAAGCAATGTATCCACCAGCAAGCGCCATATTCTTGAACAGCTGTGTCATCTGGTTCTGATCCGCCGGGTCGAAATGATACAGAACGCCCGACAGAAGACAGAAGGCCGCAAGAGCCAAAGCAACGGGTCTTGTCATGAAGCCCAGTATCAAGGCCAAACCACCAAGAATTTCGAAGAGGATGACAGGCCAGGCCAGAATCGCGGGAACGCCGCCTGACGCCATGAAACCGGCAAAGCCTTCGACGTTGCCCAATTTACCCAATCCGGCGACCAAGAACAAAAGTCCGAGAAGAACACGGGCCGCAAGTAGACCCGGCGTGTTATTTGAGAGTGTCATTTTGAATTTTCCTTTAGTGACATTTCGAGAGCCCAAATGACACCGTGCAAAAATTTAATAAATATCCCTCAAAAAACACCTAATGTTATATTTCGCACACATCTTTAGATTGAGTAAACTTAGCCATTTGCACCCTTATCCTTGGGAAAGGCAGACCTGTTTCAAGGCCTGCCCACCTTCTAGGTCAGTCAGTACCGCTTGTCGCAGCAAGAGCAACTACAGCAAGCAATCCACCGATCAAACCGCCTGTCGAGAGTGAGCCTTGCATTGAATTCCCGGTTACAGAACCACCGTGACGCCGACACAAACGTGTCGGAACCCCTTCTCGCTGTTCCAACTCTGGACGGCAATTGTATTCTACGCCGTCCGCACCCACGACACGCACCGAATAGACGGCATCACCTGTCGATCCAGCGACCTCTGCTTGTGTTGTGACGGCCTGCGCATTGGCGGCATTGGATAGCGAGACGGCCAAAGCCGTTGCATACAAAGAAGTTTTCACTGATTTACTCCAAAACTGGTTACACAGCGGGCAATTTAAGCTTTGCCAGTGATGAACCGAATTGGGAAAACCGGTCTTGCATTCCCATCTGGCGAAAATCCGCTTTTGCAGGAATTGTCAGCTTTTTCAAAAGTCCACCCTGAGCTTTTGGGCATGCCGCCATACTCCCATGGGCTTGCGAACACCTTCTTGGAGCGGATTACGCAATCACTTGGCGAATCACCACATTTGCACTCAGAGGGAATTTGCCAGAACGGACCGATTTTCGCTTAATTTTCCACAGCATGGTGTCGATTTGGACACAGTTCCCGGATCTTTGCCAAATTTCAAACACAATTCCTGGTTGCATTTTCCCGCACAAAGCTGGAGGATACCGCCTATACTAAGGTATAGAAGCTATCTCGAATGCACTTACAAGCTGTCTTCATGTGGAGTGGCTGCAAAAATAAAAAACCGTATTTCAAAGAGTGCAACTTGAGTGAAGCAAAGACACAGTATTTGATAAGGTACAACCTTTTGCCAAACGGCAGCTGGTTACCAGTAATCTGATTTAAGTGCTGAGCTGTCTCGCTTCACTGCCAACGGATTATTGGGGCTCGATGTGAACTGGGATGATTTAAGATACTGCTTGGCCCTCCAGCGCTATGGAACGATGAGCGCTGCAGCCAAGCATTTGGATACAAACGCAGCGACTGTTTCGCGTCGCGTGGAGCGTTTGGGGAACTCGCTAAAGACACAGCTGTTCATCAAAGAAAAAGACAACTGGCGCCCGACGCCAGAGGCTGAACAGCTCGCGCATTTGGCAGGTATGTTCGACGAAAGCCTGGGCACCTACACCCTGGCCAGCATCAGCGGCGCCAATAGGCCCCGCAGACTAAAGATCACCTCGCCTCTGCGAATTTTACAGTTGGGTATTTTTCGAAATACTTACAAACTCTTAGAGGCCAACCCAGAACTTTCACTGGATGTGGATTACAACGAAGCCAGCCTTGCCTATGGCGAAGCTGATATTGCGCTTTCCGTTGAAAAACCAGACCATGGCCGGCTGATCCGCAGGCAGCTGGCAACTGTAGATTGGCGCGTGTACGGAGCCCGGAAAAACAATGGCGATTTCCGCGGGTGGGCGGATCTGACTGACACCAACGAAGAAGGTTGGCTAAACCAAGATGTGCTGCGCCAACATTTTGAGTGCGACAGCCGCTTTGGTGTCAACGGGTTGAACCTGATGCTTTCCGTGGTCAAACAAACAAACCTTGTCGCATTCTTCCCGTCGAGCATGGCTGCGCGGCATCCGGAAATTGTTGAAATCGACGGCTTCGAGCCGCAAATGATGCAGATTTGGGCCAGCTATCACTCCACGCGACAATCAGACCAAATGGTCAGAATTGTGTTCGATTGGCTAATCGAGACGACACAACACATATGATTTTTGCAATATCGGTTTCGCACAAGTGGTGGTTGCTTAACCGGCAGTCAGGAGTTGTACTGATGGAACGCGGTTAACGCCGCGATAACGATAAATAGAAAAAATGCACATTGAGGCAACAATCATGAACTCTCACTTCCACGTTCGTTTGTTGTTACGAGTATTCGTTGGGATTGCACTGTTCGCAATCGCCATGTTTCACGCCGGTCTAGACTCTTCGGGATTCATCGCTCGATCCCTGTTGTTTGGCTATGTTCCGGATCTGGGTTTTTTGCAGATAGGCCTCGCTCTCCTATTCTTCATGCTCGGAGTCTGGTTGATCCTTGGCATCCGCACGCGAGTGATCGCCACATTCGCATGCGTTCTTTGCTTGTATCAGATCGTGATGTCGGCGGGCGCACCAACAGTGCATACCGGCAACCTTTCTCTCCATGAGGTTGCTATCTCTACTCTCTTATTGGCCTCCTTGCTCGTTCTATCCGCTCACGGAGGAGGTCGGACGGCACTTGTCAGCCGCGGTTGGCAGGGAATAATCAACCTGCGTTAACAGGTTGGTCGTCAAACTAGCGGGGGGCTTCGGCCCCCCGCCCTTTTGATTCAGGGATAGAGCGCCGTGAATTTTGCTTCGAGATAATCCAGCAACGGGCCCTCTGACGGCTCAAAGCCACAGGCTTTTGCGATAACCTCGCGCGGTTCATACCGCGCACCGTGACGCTGAAGGTTCTCCTTCAGCCATTCGACCGCCGGTCCAGTATTGCCCTGCGCCAAAGCATCATCAAGATCGGGAACCGCGGACCGCAGAGCCTGATGCAAGCACCCAGCAAAGACATTGCCCAAGGTGTAGGTGGCAAAATACCCAAAATAGCCAACGGCCCAGTGCACATCTTGCAATACGCCGTTTGACGCCCGATCCACCGCATAACCAAAATCGTCAGCAAAACGTGCATTCCACGCCTCTTCCAGATCGGCGACCTCCAGCGTACCTTCGATCAACTGACGTTCCAGATCGTAGCGCAAAAGCACGTGCAGGTTGTACTGCACTTCATCCGCTTCTGTGCGGATATAGCCCTTTTTCACGATATTGACGGCAGCGTAGAATTCGTCGGCGTCGGCCAATCCGAAATCGCCAAATGCCTTGACCATCTCACCGTAAAGCCATTCGCAATAAGCGCGCGACCGTCCGATCTGGTTTTCGTAGATCCGGCTTTGGCTTTCGTGCACACCCATCGAAACACCGCGCCCGAGATATGTCAGGCCATACTGCGGATCGACGTTTTGTTCATAGCTCGCATGACCCACTTCGTGGATCGTCGAGTACAGGCAGTTGAAGGGATCTTCGGCAACGGTGCGCGTGGTGATGCGCACGTCATCGCCACTTCCGGAACTGAACGGATGCACCGCCTTGTCCACCCTGCCCCGTTTGAAATCATAGCCAAAGCTTTTGGCCACGATCCGTGCAAGCTTCATCTGCTCGCTCTCATCGAACGAGCCTTCCAGGGCTTTGGGCGCGGGCTTCTCCAGCGCC
The DNA here is from genome assembly GCA_020630695.1 of Paracoccaceae bacterium. Taxonomy (GTDB): domain Bacteria; phylum Pseudomonadota; class Alphaproteobacteria; order Rhodobacterales; family Rhodobacteraceae; genus Thalassococcus_A; species Thalassococcus_A lentus. The sequence continues at coordinate 31,351 of JAHDIS010000032.1, forward strand.
TTGGCGCGCAATGCCACAAGCCGAGGGCGTAGCGCATCGAACATGGCTGTCAGCGACTGGCTGGTAGCGCCCGGCTCATAGTCATCCAGAAGCGCGTCATAGATCGGGCCACCTGCACACAGCGCTGTGGCTTCTTGCCGTTTAAGATCGACCATCTCTGACAAGACGGGCACGAAGGATGCGAAATCATTGGCTTCACGGGCTTCGGCCCAGGCGCTGTGGCTCTTGCTGCTGACCCTTGCAATCTGTGCCTTCAGATCCGCTGGCACCATCGTGCTGCGTTCATAGGTGCGGCGAATATGGCCCAGATTGGCCTGTGCGATGGGATCAAGGTCCTGCGCGTTGATTTTCGACAACCATTCGCCGACACGTGGATCACTGCGGCGGCGATGCAGCACGCCTTCCAGCGCAGCCTTCTCTTCGCTGCGCTGTTCACCTGCGCCCCGGGGCATCATGGTTTCCTGGTCCCATCCAAGACGACCTGCCACCAAAGACAAGGCGCGTGTTTCGCGCGCAAAGGCCATCAGGTCGTCAAAATGGGTCATGCTGCAGAGCCTCTAATCGATTGCGTCAATGGATACCGCGCAGCAAACCGCGCCCTCAGTATAAGCGCCCAGAGCGCGACAGCCACAAACTGGTGGACAATCGCAATATGCCACGGCGCGCCGTAAACAACTGTAGCGATACCGAGCACAATTTGAAGTAGCAATACGGCAAATACGGAATTGAACCGAAAACGCGTATCGGAATTGGCGGATTTGCGCGCACGCAACCAGACGACGACACCAAAGGCAAAGAGCAGGTACCCAGCAATCCGGTGCATGAACTGCACCAGTCCTGCATTCTCAAAGAAGTTTCGCCAGATTGGTTCGATATCGAACGGATACGGAGGCAGGAAGCCACCCGCCATCAAGGGCCAATCATTATACGTGCGCCCCGCATCGATACCTGCGACCAGCGCACCGATAAGGATTTGCAGGAACGCAAAATGCATAAGACCCGTGGACATGGAAAACAGCTTGGCTTCGGAACTCCGACGCGCCTGCATCAAATCACGCTCTTCCCGGCCCAATGTGAAAACGTACCAGGCAATGAAACCGAGGATCACAAAGGCCAGCCCCAGATGAGTGGCCAGCCTGTAAGAGGCGACATCCAGCATCTGACCGCTCAGACCTGACGAAACCATCCACCAGCCGATTGCACCCTGAAGACCGCCCAACACCCCCAGCCCCAACAGCCGAGGTGTCCATCCGGTCGGGATCTTTCGCGCCAACAAAAAGCCGAAAAAGCCAAGGGCCCAGACAAGTCCGATCACACGACCCAGTTGCCTATGGCCCCATTCCCACCAGTAGATCACTTTGAACTCGGACATGGACATGCCCTTATTCTGCAACTGGTACTCTGGGATTTGTTTGTATTTCTCGAATTCTTCGACCCATGCCGCTTCGGACATTGGTGGCAGAGCGCCTGTGACCGGTTTCCATTCCGTGATCGACAGGCCCGAGTCGGTCAAACGGGTCAGCCCGCCAACCGCAATCATCACCACGACCAGCGCAAACAAAACCATCAACCAGGCCCGGATCGCACCGCGTGCGCCTCTTTTGCCGGAATCGATCATGCCGCCCGCCGGGGCCGTTTTCGCCTCAGCCGATGTTTCGGCTACCTCTTCGAAAAGCTTTCGTTTTTGTGCCATGCACCCTCTCCGTTTGAGCGGACAGTAGTGCTGCTACACCCCCTCTTCAAGCGCTCAACCTGCGGCCTCTTGCACCGGTTTCGGTCGCGATTTCACGGTGAAAAATCGGGGTAAGGCATACCTGACTAACGTGAACGCTGTTCATTTGCTAGTTTGGTTTCACGAATTGAACGACACCCACAGACCAACCGACCAACACAAACAAGGAATTTAGCCATGAAAAATATCATTCTCTCCGCCGCCGTCGCCGCCGCAACTCTGATGTCCGCAGGCGCAGCCGCAGCCAACTCGGCTTGGGTCGATCACGGCATCAAACTGAACGCACGCTCCGGCCCCGGCACGCAGTACCACGTGATTGGCACATTCAATCCCTGCACCAAAGTGCACGTCGTCGCTCAGAAATGGGGTTGGGCCAAGGTCGCCTTTAACCACAACTACTACTGGGTTTCGGCCAAGTACCTTCAGAACCATTCGTGCCACTACGTGCCAAAGAAGAAGGTCTACAAGAAAAAGCATTACAACAGCTACTGATCCAACCGAGATCAGACTGAGGAACGGGCCGGTTTACCGGCCCGTTTTGCTGTCAGGCCCTAGCTTTTGTCTTTCCAGCGGACAATCTGACGCAACATTCCATGCAACATCTGCACGTCCGCGCGTGTCAGCGGCAACCGGGACCACAGATTACGCAGGTTGATTTTCATGCTGGCGGCCTTGTGCTCGGGAAAGAAGAAGCCAGCTTCCTCCATGCGGTCCTCATAGTGCCGCGCGAGATGGGCAATCTCTTCGCCATTGGCCCATTCCGTCCCTGCCAGCGCCTCTTGAACTGGAACCGCCGTCGCGCTGGCGCGCATCCATTCATAGGAACAGAGCAATACGCACTGTCCCAGATTGAGCGATGGAAACTCAGGATTGACCGGTACCGAGATGATCGCATTAGCCTGCGCGATGTCTTCGTTTTCCAAACCGGCCCGTTCCGGGCCAAACAGAATCGCAACCCTTTGGCCATCGGCAATGCGAGTGGCGGCCTCGGCCATTGCAGCCTCGGGCGTAAAGACCGTCTTGGTCATATCCCGTGGCCGGGCTGTGGTGGCCATGACATAAGTGCAATCACCCACCGCCCCTTCGAGATCATCGGACAGCAGCGCTTCGTCCAGCAAACGACCGGCACCGCTGGACATGGCGACAGCCTTTTCATTGGGCCAACCGTCACGCGGGGCGACAACCCGCATCCGGTCGAGGCCGAAATTCCACATGGCGCGGGCGGCCGCACCAATGTTTTCGCCCATCTGCGGGCGCACCAATACAAAGGCGGGTTGCTTGCTCTTGTCCTGAACCATGACCTGTTTCCTGTCTGTTGCGGCGTGCCTATGCGCCCGAGCGGTTCAATTCAAGCGGTGCAGATCATTGTTCGAACGAAAACAAGGCCCCAAGACGCTGGTGGTAATCACAATTCTGGACCAAGCCATTCCTGAATCCCCATGGCCAAGCTGCATTTCCCACGCTAGACACGGATCAGCCGCGAAAGAGGACACCATGGCCGAGCAGGACACCCCGCAACTCTATCTTGTCACGCCGCCCGAGCTGGAACTGAGCAGCTTTCCCGATCAGCTGTCACGCGTTCTGGACGGTGCCGAAATCGCATGCCTGCGCCTTAGCCTGGCCACACGGGACGAAGATCGTTTGACCCGCGCGGCGGATGCCATTCGTGAGGTCGCGCATCAGTTTGATGTGGCCTTGGTGATCGACACCCATGTTGTGCTGGCCGAGCGACTGGGCTTGGACGGGGTCCATCTGACGGACGGTGCCCGTTCGGTGCGCGCGGCGCGCAAGGCGCTGGGTGCAGATGCCATCGTCGGTGCCTACTGCGCCCAATCGCGTCACGAGGGCATGATCGCCGGCGAAGCCGGTGCAGATTACGTATCCTTCGGCCCGGTCAGCGCCAATGCCTTGGGTGACGGGACCATTGCGGACCACGAGATCTTTGAAATCTGGTCACAGATGGTCGAACTACCCGTGGTTGCCGAAGGCTCTGTTTCCGTGGAAGCAATCAAGGCGCTGGCGCCCGTGACGGACTTTTTCGCGATTGGTGAAGAAATCTGGTCTCAGGATGATCCACTGGCCGCACTGCGTGCACTCATGCAGGCGATGGCCTGATCTACTAGGCCGTCGGTTTGTCGTGCCATGGGCGCGTATGCCCATCGCGGACCTGATTTTCCAAATGGCTTGCCAGTGTTTTGCGGTTGGGATGATCATCCACGCGAACCGGATCGTGATAAACGACCTCGACAAATCCGTGGCGCAACGTGGCAAGGTTCTTCAGCAAGGATGACCCAAAGTCCATGTCGCCCCACCAGCCGTAAAATCGCGGCTCTTCACCCTGGGGCGGATTGTAGACAACACTGACGGCTTGAATTTGCATTTCATGCTGCAAACGTTCTGAGAAGAATGCCGCGAAAAGCGTTGTTTTAAATGGCAAAACCTGCTGCCCATCTGTTGATGTTCCCTCAGGAAAAAACAGCAATCGGTGCCCGTGCATCAGACGTTCCTCGAACATCTGGGTCTGGGCTCGCGCCTCGCGCCGGTCGCGCCGGATGAACAATGTTCCCGTGGCCCGCGCCAGCCAGCCAATTCCGGGCCAACCCGCAACTTCGGACTTGGACACAAAGAAGATCGTCTTGCGGCTGTTCAGAACGAAGATATCCAGCCACGAGGTGTGGTTGGCCACCAGAGCACCCCGGCCCTTCATCACCGGACCCCGCTGCGCGACACGCAGCCCCATGATCACCAGCGACGCGCGGCACACGCAAAGCGTAATCCACGGTGTAACCGGCCGATCAACACCGAACAGCGGCCGTTCGATCAGCCGCGTCAGCAGCAGCAGGATCAGCCCACCGAAGACGACCACGATCATCAGCGGTGCCCGCAGGATCACCAGAAGCCATCCCAACAGGCCGACTTTGGGAGCGGAAGGCTCCGGTGGTGGCACCCAATCCCCCGTCATCCACGCCGTCCTTTCGTGTAAATGTCTCGCTGGCGCGTGTTCATCCGTTCGGTGTCCATCACCAAACAAACGTCAATCGTGTTGAACCCATGATCCACAAAGGCGCCCTCACCCACAAAACCGCCAAGGCGCAGGTAGGCCTTGATCAGTGCCGGAATGGCCAGCATGGCGGCCTTGCGATCGAGGCTGTCTTCACCGATCAGATCCATGGTCTGCATCTTGCGCGCCTTCACGCGCAATTCCGGTGGCGCGAGATGCCGATGATGCAGCAGTGAAAGCGGCTGGGCCAATGCCCCGGCATCGGTGCCGTGAAAACTGGCAACGCCAAACAGAACCTCGATCTGGTGCTCGGCCACGTAGTCCGCCAATCCCTGCCAGAGATGAAACATCGCCGGTCCGCCGCGATAGTCGGGATGCAGGCAGGATCGTCCCAGTTCCAGCAAACGGCGACCAGACTTTCGCAGCACGGACAGATCATATTCATCTTCGGAATAGAACTGCCCGGCAGCGCGGGCTTGATCATCGCGCAGCAGGCGGTAAACGCCGACAACCTCGTTTGGATCGTCCCGCGCCGGATCTGTGACGATCAAATGATCAAAGAAGGGATCAAATCGGTCGCGTTCCAGCCTGCGTTCATGATCGACCAGCGTACCGTCACCGCCCAACTCTTCGACGAAAACGCTGTATCGCAAGCGCTGCGCGGCTTCGACTTCAGCCTGAGAAGTGGCCAAACGGACGCAAAAGCCTGTTGTTTCGACGCTCATGCTGGTCCTGTGTCTCACCCCGTTTATTGGCTCATCTTCTATGCAGTGGACGGCCAAAAGACAACTCGTCCGGCAAAAGCCGGGACAAAAAGCATATCGCAAACTAACAAATTAAGACTTCGTCAACCAAAGCTGCTCTATTGGTCAAATATCGGCATCAGGGCGATCCGTGTTCCGTCCAGCACGACCTTGCCTTCCTCGCGGAAATTGACGGTCACCTTGCCCCCGATGTTTGATTGCACTTGCCCGATACCCCATTCAGGTTTGTCGGGGTGCTGAACCAGCATTCCTGGCTCCAGTATTGCGTTCAGATCGTTCACTTTGACCTCCGAGGAGTGTTTCATGCCCGACCCCAACGCAAAGCTGGCTGCGCTTGTCGGCTCTCGCTTGTGCCATGATCTGATCAGCCCGGTGGGTGCCATTCAGAATGGCCTTGAACTGCTCAGCCTGTCTGGTGGCGCCAGTGGTGATATGGCGCCGGAAATGTCCCTTATTCAAGACAGTTGTGCCAGTGCGGCCGCCCGTATTCGGTTTTTCCGCATTGCCTTTGGTACAGCAGATAGCGATCAAATACTGGGGGCCAAGGATATTGCCGCCAATCTTTCCGGTATTGCCAAGGGCGAACGCCTTCGGGCGGAATGGCTTGCCCCGGGGGATCACGCGCGCAGCGACGTGCAGATGGGCTTTTTGGGGTATCTTTGCTGCGAAACCGCCCTGCCGCAGGGTGGCAGGGTGGCTATTGATCGGAGCGGCAAGGGCTGGTTGATCCGGGCTGAGGGGCCCAAACTGGCCGTTGATCCTGACCTTTGGGGCGTATTGGCCGGACACGGCAGAACCGATCAGATCACCCCTGACAGAGTGCAGTTTGCATTGCTCTCAGTGCTGGCCGAAACGCGCGGTGTGCGTTTGCTGGTCAACTCGGATGAAACCGAATTGACCATCACCATCTGCTAGCCGCGGACCGTGCCGTCGCCGGTGACCAGATATTTGAAGCTGGTCAGTTGTTCGGCCCCGACCGGGCCCCGCGCGTGCATTTTTCCCGTCGCAATCCCGATCTCGGCGCCCATTCCAAATTCGCCACCATCCGCAAACTGCGTGGAGGCATTGTGCATCAGGATGGCACTGTCGAGCCGCTGGAAAAAACGGGCAACGGCGTCTCCGTCTTCGGTCACGATGCAATCGGTATGGTTCGACCCATAAGTCCGGATGTGGTCGATGGCAGCATCCACATCGTCGACAACGCGCGCTGCGATGATCATATCAAGGTATTCGCGACCCCAATCTTCGGCGCTCGCTTCGGTGGTGCCTTCGATCGCCTTAAGCGTTTCATCCCCGCGCACCTCGACACCGGCTTCAAGCAGGGCGCGTACAAGGCCCTGACCGATGGTGTCGACCGCGTCGCGATGGATCAAAAGGCATTCGGCCGCACCGCAAATACCAGTCCGGCGGGTCTTCGCATTCATGACCACCTTGAGCGCTTTGACAGGATCGGCGGCGGCGTCGATATAAATATGAACAATGCCTTCGAGATGCGCAAAAACAGGCACGCGGGCTTCGCGCTGAACCAGTCCCACCAGACCCTTGCCGCCCCTTGGTACGATCACGTCGATGAAGTCGGTCATGGTCAACATTTCGCTGACTGCCGCCCGGTCCCGTGTTGGAACCAATTGAATTGCATCCTCGGGCAATCCGGCCGCCTTCAGACCCTCAACAAGACAGGCGTGAATCGCGCCAGACGAATGGAAGCTTTCGGATCCACCACGCAAAATCACTGCATTGCCAGCCTTGAGACACAGCGCGCCCGCATCAGCCGTCACATTGGGGCGAGATTCGTAAATGACGCCAATCACACCAAGCGGCGTACGCACACGCTGAATATGCAGGCCAGTGGGGCGATCCCATTCGGTCATTACCGCTCCAACCGGATCGTCCTGCGCAGCAACGCTCCGCAGACCATCAACGATGCCCTGAATTCTGGCCTCATCCAGCATCAACCGATCCATCATCGCATCAGACAGGCCCTTGTTGCGCCCAAACTCCAGATCCTTGGCATTGGCTTCCACAATCTCGGCGCGGCGCGCCCAAACGGCGTCAGCAGCAGCTTCAAGAGCCGTCTGCTTGGCCTCGGACGGAGCGAAAGCCAGCTCAGCCGCAGCGGCCTTGGCGCGGGTTCCGATTTGCTGCATCACAGCGGGAATATCTGTCAGATCTTTCATGGTCTGCCCCTTGTCCTGAGAGGTTGAACGCAAAGTGTAGTGATTGGATGAAGTCCGGTCCAGCAAGCGCGGTCGTTAGAGCGCCATGTCATCCCTATGGATCAGGACCGCGCGGCCCGGATAGCCCAAAAGCGCTTCGATTTCCGAGCTTTGATGACCCGCAATCAGCTTGGCTTCTTCGGCTGTATATCGCGCAAGCCCTTGCCCCAGCACCGCGCCTTCGGCGGATCGGATACTGACAGGATCACCGCGCCCAAAGGCACCCTCAACCGCAGCGAGGCCCGCCGGCAAAAGAGATTTCCCCTGTGCCAGAGCCCGTGCGGCCCCTGCATCCACAACCAAAGCGCCACGTGGTTTCATGGCCGCGATCCAGCGTTTGCGGGCCGCGTGCGGGTCGATTTGCGGCGTAAAGACCGTTGCGCGCGCGCCATCTCCGATCGCCTGAAGCGGATGCAGAACCGAGCCTTCAGCGATGATCATAGCGCAACCGGATGCCGTGGCGGTTTTGGCCGCCATGACCTTGGTTTTCATCCCGCCCTTGCTTAGCCCAGAGCCGGCATCGCCGGCCATGGCTTCGATTGCAGGGGTAATCTCTTCGATCCTTGGCAAATGTTCGGCCGTCGGATCATCCTGCGGATTGCCCGTATAAAGACCATCCACATCGGAAAGCAAAACCAGAAGATCAGCGCCGATTGTCACCGCGACCTGCGCGGCCAGACGGTCGTTGTCGCCATAACGGATTTCATCCGTGGCAACCGTGTCGTTTTCATTCACGATGGGAACGACCCCAAGGCCAAGCAATGTTTCCAGTGTCGCCCGAGAATTGAGATACCGCCGACGATCCGCGCTGTCTTCGAGCGTGACCAATACCTGCCCTGTGGTGATCCCATGCGGCGCAAGGGCCTCTTCATAGGCGCGCGCCAGTCGGATTTGCCCCACCGAGGCGGCCGCCTGCGATTGCTCGAGCGCCAGCGCGGACAATGGCAGCCCCAAAACCCCGCGCCCCAGCGCAATCGAACCGGACGAGACCAGCACCACATCGGCGCCGCCCTTTTTCAGTCGGGCCACATCCTCGGCCAGCGCATGCAGCCAATCGCGGCGCAGCGCGCCGGTTTCTTTGTCAACCAAAAGCGCTGAACCGATCTTTACGACGATCCGGTTCGCAGAGCTCAGGGCCGCCACGTTCCGTCCTCCTCGTCTTCATCGATGCCGCGCAGTTCGGCACTGTCGGCCTTGCGGCGTTCTTCGACAAAAGGACGCAAAGCCCGCAACACGTCGGTCACCCCTTCGCGCGATGCGCCCGACATCAACATGACGTCCTGAGCGCCCGCCGCGTGCAATTCATCACGCAGGAACGTGCGTTCTTCATCATCAAGCGCGTCAATCTTGTTCAGCACCGTGATGCGCGGTTTTTCCGCGAGACCCGCGCCATATGCTTCCAGTTCATCACAGATGGTCTGGTAGTCTTCGATCAAGCTGCCCGAAGTGCCATCGATCAGGTGCAGCAATACGGCGCAGCGCTCCACATGCCCAAGGAACAAATCACCAAGGCCGCGTCCCTCGTGCGCGCCTTCGATCAAACCGGGGATGTCGGCCACGACAAATTCGGTATTGTCCACGCCCACAACGCCCAGATTTGGATGCAGCGTGGTAAAGGGATAATCCGCAATCTTGGGACGCGCGTTGGAAGTTGCGGCCAGAAAGGTGGATTTACCCGCATTCGGCAGCCCAACAAGACCCACGTCAGCAATCAGCTTCAGGCGCAGCCAGAGCGTACGTTCAACACCTTCCTGACCTGGGTTCGCGCGGCGCGGTGCCTGATTGGTCGAGGTTTTGAAGTGCAGGTTGCCCCATCCGCCGTTCCCGCCTTTGGCCAGACGAAAACGCTGCCCCAGCTCGGTCAGATCAGCGACAACGGTTTCTTCGTCTTCATCCAGCACTTCGGTGCCGACAGGGACCCGCAGAACGATGTGTTCGCCGTCCTTGCCTGTCCGGTTCCGGCCCATGCCGCCCTGCCCGTTCTGGGCAAACCAATGCTGCTGATAACGAAAATCGATCAGGGTATTCAGACCATCCACGGCCTCGACCCAAACGTCGCCACCACGACCGCCATCGCCGCCATCCGGCCCGCCGTATTCAATGTATTTTTCACGTCGGAACGCGATACAGCCATTGCCCCCCGAACCAGAGCGGACATAGACCTTGCAGAGATCGAGGAATTTCATGGTGTTGGCTTTCGGCAGATGCGCTGCCCCGTGTATCGCGGGTGCGCGCTACGCTCAAGCACGAAGGCGTGCCGGGCGCAGCTGCCCCCGACACAAGAGATCAGCTGAGTTTTCTCAGATATGTCCAGGTTGGAACCTTCGCGCCGCGCGCGATGCTAAATGTCTCGGCGTCCCCGATGTAGTCAAAGCCGCAGTTTACCAATACACGCGCCGAGGCCGGGTTGTCCTGAAACACCGAGGCAAACATCGTCGCGTTCTGCATCGGGTTTGCCGAAACCAACGCTTCAACTGCCTGCGAGGCAAGGCCCGTGTTCCAGAATGCCGGGGCCACCCAATAGCTGACCTCGGATTGGTTGCGGTCCATCCGTTGCAGTGTAATCAGGCCCATCACTTCGGCGCCGCCAGATTTCGTGCCATCCATGGCCCAGACGTCTTCTTCGCGGGCATCGGCGGTCACACGTGTTGTAAAGGCTTCGGTCGCGCCGGGTGGCAAAGGATGCGGAATATGCGAACACATCCGCGCCACACGTTCATCACCCGTGTGCATTTCGATCAGGCCCATGTCCGACAAACGAACCGGGCGCAGATCAAAGCGCTGCGTTTCAACCAAAGGCTGGTCCATCGTTGCATCAAGGCTCATCTGCACGCTCCTCATTGTGCATCTGACATTTAAGATCCGTCATCGGAACTTTGGCTTTTTGTGCCGCAGTTGTGACAACGGCGTGAAAGTTCTGATCACGAAAATAAAAAAGGGACCGGCTCTCGCCGATCCCTCTTTGTCTTACAAGACCTTAAGGTCGGCTTACTCAGCGGCCTCCGCCACTGGGAGAACCGAAATAAAGGTACGGCCTTTGAGGCCTTTGTGGAATTTCACCGCGCCCTGCTCGGTCGCAAAGATCGTGTGATCTTTGCCCATGCCTACGCCTTCACCCGGCCAAAACTTGGTGCCGCGCTGACGCACGATGATGTTGCCCGGAATAGCGGCCTGACCGCCATACAGCTTTACGCCAAGACGGCGACCAGCTGAGTCGCGACCGTTGCGGGAGGAACCGCCTGCTTTTTTGTGTGCCATGAGGTGTTACTCCTGTTCTGCGGCAAGCTTACCAGCCTGCTCGATCCAGTTGTCGCGTTCGATACGGCCTTTGAACGACAGCTTGTCATCCATGTAAGCAATCTCGTCCGCTTTCCAAGCTGCGATCTGGTCGAAGTGGAAAACGCCGTTTTCGTGCAGCAGACCTTCCAGCTTCGGGCCAACGCCCGAAATCAGCTTCAGATCGTCTGCCTTGCCGCCACGTGCTTCGGTCAGCAGGTTTGCAGGCTTGGTGCCTTCTGCGGCAGGCGCTTCGGCAGCAGCTTCGGCCTTCTTGGGCGCAGCGGCTTTCTTTTCTGCCTTAGGTGCTGCAGCTTTCTTGGCTGGCTTGGTCGCAGCAGCAGCGGCAACCGCCACAGCACCGACAGAGCCTGCACCGATGGCTGCTTTGACACCGGTCTTGTCACCACCCGACGCGAGGATCTCGGTGATCTTCACGAGGGTCAGCTTTTGACGGTGGCCCTTCGTACGCTGGCTGGAGTGCTTCCGGCGGCGCTTGACGAAGTTGATCAACTTGTCGCCTTTGACCTGGTCCACGACTTCGGCCTGAACCGCAGCACCGTCTACCAGAGGCGCGCCCACGACGACCTTGTCACCGCCGAGCATCAGAATTTCATTGAATTGTACGGTTTCACCCGCATCGGCTGCCAGCTTTTCCACTCGCAGCGTATCGCCGGACTGGACTTTGTATTGCTTGCCGCCGGTTTTCATAACCGCAAACATTTGCGTCTTCCTTGTCTCCCGCGTTCTGTGGCCCCTGCTATGCAGGTATTTCTGGCTTCTGCCGCCTCGAACAGCGCGCCCCGATCAGGGCGAATTTCATACAAAACGAAAAGGCGGAGCCGAAGCCCCGTCCTTGCGTGGCGCGTATATGTCGTGCGGGGCCCAACAAGTCAACCAGTTTCGATCGTGTCCCGCCAATCCAATTTGCTGGTCATCATAACACCGGGCCTTGGTGCTATGGACGCAGAACCGTATTCAGTGCCTTGGCCAGACCGGCACGATAAGGATGTGCGCTGGTCGCGGCCAGATCATAGGGCGTTTGCCCACCACCATACATATTTGCCGTTGCCTGTTTTCGGGCCCCAAAGCGCAGCAGAAGCTTGGCCATGTCCACCGCGTTTTCCGGAACGCATTGGCGATGACTTTCCACGCCATTTGCACCGAGATAATGCAGCAGGGTCGCCCGGTGCCCGAAAACCGAGGTGGCCAAAGCCAGACCCGGTTGATCGGACAGCTGCCTTTCCAGATCTTCAATCCGCCCCGACAGAACGGCATCCAGCGCCTGTTCAAAATCAAGCGGCACTCTGACGTCCCCTAAGGCGTCCACAGCGGCCCAATCATCGAATCCGTATTCGCGCGCGATTGTCAGGCGAGCATCGTGCTGATCGAAAGCCCGCGCCATGAGTTCGTCCCATGACTGCCCCGCAGCATCGGGCCACCAACTACCCACCTGCATACGAACCCGGGGATCCTTGGCCGCAAAGCCAGCATGTAAGGTCTCTGCCTGCTGAGCCAATTGCGCTCTGATCGGCAAAGCACGAAAGGCCCTGTCCGTCAGATAAGGATGAAGCGCGGCGCAGTCCTGAACCTCGGGGGCGCTATAGACCGAAACCATGAAACCCACCGACCAGAAAGGCCGCCTCTGACGTTACAAATCTTGCGTTTTCATCTGCTGTGCTGCCGCCAGACCCAAGGCGTAGGAAAGTTCGTCATACATCCGGTTGTAGCCTGCGAACAGGGCACGGTTCAGAGCCTGCCCTGCGTCCGTGCCGGACAAGGCAACATAGTCCGAAAGCTCACCATCTTCGAGCGGACCGTAGGCCATCAGAAGAAAGGCAAACAGCCACTCGCGCGTGTCGTTGCGTGTGTTGTCTTCCTGATCCCAGACGTCGCGCAGGATATCGCTTTCTGTCATCTCGAAAGCGCCGCCATCCACCAGACCGCGGTAGAAATGGAAGGATGCGTTCAGGGCCCCTTCCACATTGGCTTCGATCAGGTCGTTGGCCTCTATGAACTGGTCGATTTGTTCGAGCCGTTCATCATCACTGCCTGCAAGGTTGGGCCTCCCGCGCCGCCTCTTCTACACCGTTATCGACCATGGCGCGGCGCGCAGAGATT
>JAHDIS010000033.1 GCA_020630695.1 Paracoccaceae bacterium
TCGGGAGAACCCCCTGATTACATTTTTCATGGTGGTTCCCCCCTATTTTAGCGCAGCTTAGTTGCCCAGTGCGTTGATCTGGTCCAACACGCCTTCTGGCCATGTTTCTGCGAATTCGCTTTCGAGATACATGGACTGCACCTGATTGCGGAACGCAGCCAGATCAGGCTCGTAGATGCTCATGCCCTGCTCTTCGAGGAATGCAACGAGATCAGCCTCTTTCTGAAGCTGCTTCTGGCGACCGGATTCTGCCGCAGCATCTGCCGCTTTCTGAACGGTGGCCTGCTGTTCTGCGCTCATGCCATCCCAAACACCTTTGCCGATGGCAATGTAGTTCAGGTCAACAAGGTGCGACGTCAGAACAATCTGGTTGGTCACTTCGTAGAACTTGGCATCCACAACGGTCGGAAGCGGGTTGTCCTGACCGTCAACTGCGCCTGTCGACAAGGCGGTGTAGACTTCGGAGAAGGCCATTGGTGTCGGCGCTGCGCCCAGAGCTTTGCCGAGGAACTGCCATGCATCGGTGCCCGGCATACGCAGGTTCACGCCATCCAGATCTGCTGGTGTGGACACTGTCAGCTCATCTTTGGTCTGACGCAGGTTCACCTGACGGCGGCCAAGATACATGACAGACAACAGCTTTACGCCCAGCTCATCTTCGGCCTTCTGCTTGAACGCATCCATGAGAGGGTCATTGAAAACCGCAACCTGGTGCGCGGCGTCCTGATGAACATAGCCTGCTGTAAAGATCGAAAACTCAGGGAAGAACTGTGCCAGTTCTTGCGCCGATGTGATCGACATTTCGAGGTTGCCACGGCTGATGGCGTCCAGCTCGGTGCCCTGAGCAAAGATCGTGCCGTTGTAGCTGGGCTGGTAGTCGACGAAGTCTGCAACCATCGGTGCGAACACTTCGGCCATCGCAACAGATCGCTGATCCGTTTCAGAACCCGATGTCGCCATGCGCAGCTGAATTTTTTCGTCGGCCAAAGCAGGGCCAGCAACGCTTGCTGCAAGGCTCAGAGCTGTGAGCGACGCGATGGTCGCACGACGGGTGAGTTTGGTGATCATGGTTTCCTCCCTTTGATCAGTCCGTAGCAATTTGATCGAGTCAGTTATTGCGGATTTTTTACTGTTTGCAAGATATTTTGTAAAACGTCTGACATTTTAAGCGGCTGGTTTCTGCGCAGGCTCTCTGCTCTGTGCATCAGATTTTTGTATCGAAACGGCATCGCCGGTGGCCGCCGAGATGGCGATCGCCTCGACGACTTCCAGCGACCGCATGCCCTCAACACCGGAAACCAGCGGTTGGCACTTGCCCTGAATCACTTGTGCGAAATGGTGCATCTGGGTCGCCAGAGGGTCTTCGAAACTGCGAAGCAAGGTTTGCGAACCGATTGGCGTCCACCAATCCTGTGTCTCTTCGTGGCGCCAGACCCGCAAATCGGGCAAGGACAGTCCCCCTTCGGACCCGCCAATCAGGTAACAGCTTTCATTAGTCGCGGGATAAGCCGGATTCTCACAAGAGGTCAGCTCCCAGCTCCACGGAGCGACAATGCTGTCCGACACCGAAATAGTCGCAACACAGCCTTGTTCGAATGTCAGGATTGCCGTAGCCAGATCTTCATTCTCAAATCCACGTGCAGACGGAACGGCAATCGCCTGAACAGAGCGTACCTCGCCACAGAAGTGACGAAGCAGATCAACATCATGCACGAGGTTGACCGAGATCGGCCCCGCGCCCTTGTGTTTGCGCCATGGTGCAGCATCGAAGTAGTAGTCCGGTTTATAGAACCAGCACGTGGCCTGAACCGCCCGGATGGATCCGATTGACCCATTGTCAATTGCCGCTTTGGCCGCGCGCACCATGCCGTTGTGTCGCCGGTGATGGCCAACCAGCAAAGCCACATTGGCCTGTTCCGCCGCCACGGTCAGCTGTTCGGCTTCTGCCGCCGTCACTGCAATGGGCTTTTCGATCAGGACAGGACAGTTGTTGGCAATGCAGCAAAGCCCCTGCTCCAGATGCATCGGGGTGGGTGTCGCCAAAACGACTCCGTCGGGTGGCGCTTGTTCGAACATCTGCTCGAGCGATTCAAATGCCGCGTAACCCATGGCAACCGCCGCCGCCCGGGATTCTGCGTCCGGATCCACCACCGCGGCCAGTGCAAGGCCCGGTGACCGGCGCAACACCTCTGCATGACGCTTACCAATAAGCCCAAAGCCCACAACGGCGATACGCGTTTCGTTTTGCATGGGTTGTGTCCCTCGAATCTCGACTTCGAGCGCACACTAATCACTTCAACTGATGTTAACAAGAATGTCTGATATTTTTTATTTCACCCTTTAAATCTTCAAACTTGGAGCCCCGTCATTCTGTGGTATGTATAGGATGAAACCGGAAATCTCAGGCCCAAGTCATGGCAAAATCACTCAACGAAATCGGGTCCTCCACGTATCAGCGGATCAAGCGCGACATCATATTCGGAGAACTTGAACCCGGCTCCAAGCTCAAACTTGAAGGATTGCGGCAGCGGTATTCGGCCAGCATGTCGACGCTGCGCGAAACCCTGAACCGCCTGTCGAGCGAAGGCTTTGTGGATGCTCAAGACCAACGCGGTTTCTTTGTGACGCCCGTGTCACGCCAGGATCTGATCGAAATCGCCAATCTGCGTGTGCTGCTCGAATGCCATGCCCTGCGGTTGTCCGTCGAAAAGGGCGACACGGACTGGGAAGGCAATCTGGTTGCTGCGCATCACAAACTGCACCTCATGGAACAAAAGATGATGGGCGGTGACGACAGTCAGAAAGAAGACTGGAAGCGATACGACTGGGAATTCCACAAAGCATTGATCCAGGCTTGCGGATCACAGAACCTGCTGTCTTTGCACGCAGTGCTCTATGACAAATACCTGCGTTATCAGATGCTCGTTCTGACCTACCGTGGCGACGAAGCCGTGGAAGAACACCGCCAGATGTTTGACGCCGCTTTGGCAAGAGACGTGGATCGTGCATCCACTGTGCTGCAAACGCATATCGAAAAAGGTCTGGAACACACGTTGGCGTCGTTCTGAATCCTCAATCGGCTCACTACCGCCCTTTCGCAACCGTCCACGAAGCAGGTCAAAGATGCCCAACCCTCCTCATGCTGACACGATATCGCTGAAAGCAGACACCCTGCTCCGTCTACAGGGCGCAAGCACGGCAACCGTTGCGACGCTCTTGTTCAAACGCGGCTATCAAAACGCGTATATTCAAGGCGTGCTTCCGCTGGGTAAAGGCAAGAAGACCATGGTTGGGCCAGCTTATACCCTGCGCTACATCCCGACCCGCCCGGACACCGACCCGCTCGAGGCGTTTCGCGAACCGGATCACCCGCAGCGCGTTGCTGTCGAAGAATGCCCCGAAGGCGCAGTTCTGGTCATGGATTGTCGGGGGGATGCCTCTGCGGCCTCAGCCGGATCGATCCTGCTGACCCGGATGCAGGTCCGTGGTGTTGCCGGGGTCGTTTCTGATGGTGGAATACGCGATGCCGAAGGGGCCGCTGCACTGGATATGCCGGTCTTTGCCGCCAAACCATCGGCCCCGACGAACCTAACGAAACACCATGCCGTGGACATCGGGCTGCCAATCGCTTGTGGCGGCGTCGCAGTCTATCCCGGCGATATCCTGCTGGGGGATGCGGATGGGGTCATGGTCATCCCGCGGCATCTGGCCGATGAAGTCGCTGAAGACAGCATTGGCATGGAACTATTCGAAGCGTTTGTTCTGGAAGAGGTAAACCGGGGAGTGCCCACCCGTGGGCTCTATCCGCCTACCGATCCCGACACGCTGGTTCGTTTCGAAGCATGGAAAGCTGATCGCTAACCCCGGACTTGCGCGCCTTCTTCAATCGTTGGCGGCGCGGCGTTCAACTGCTCCATCGCAAAACCAGCCGCCGCCTTGTATTTGGCCATGAACTCGCGTCGTTCCTCTACGGGCAGCACGGTTTCGATGTCATCAAAGACGCCGCCGCATCTTTCGTCCAGCATGTTCAAAAGCCCGAACGGCCCTGCGCCGCGATTGCGCAGAACCAGTTCCGAAACCGGCCCGCACAGCTGTTCGTCATAGGCTTCCAGAGCGGCAGGTGTTGCGCCGTGTCGTACAATCTTGGCGCCCAGCACGCGCGCATCCACAATGGCCTGACTGGCCCCGTTTGACCCCGTGGGATACATGGCGTGGGCCGCATCGCCCATCAGCGCAACGGGCCCTTGAACCCAAGTGTCGACAGGATCGCGATCGATCATCGGATTTTCATAGGCACAATCTGCCTGTGCCAGCATGGCTGGAACGTCCAGCCATTCGTAGCGGAAGTCTTCGAAATGATGCACGAAATGAGCCAGTTCAACCGGCCTGAACCATCCATCGTGTTGCCAACCCTCGGCGCTGTCCATGGTGACTTCGGCAATCCAGTTGACCAGACAGGTTCCATCCGGATCAGGCGAAGAAATCGGATAGATCACCATCCGGTGTCGGTGTGTGCCCAGACCAACAAAGGACGAGCCGGTGCGCAACGGCTTGGTGCGTACCGTTCCCCGCCACATAACCGCGCCACCCCAATGGATTGGTGGTTGCTGTGGATGCATCTGCGCCCGCACCACCGAATGAATCCCGTCAGCACCGATCAACAATCGGCCTGTCACACGTGTTCCATCGCTCAACGAAACCTGAACAGACTCTGCGCCTCTGAATAACCCTCAACCTTAACACCCAGACGGACCGACTCCTGTCCGAGTCGGTCCAACACGGTGCGGTAGAGCAGCATGTGCAACTCGCCGCGATGGACCGCATACTGCGGCCAGCGATAGCCGGCCTCCAATCCGCGTGGCTCGGCATAGACTTCTTTGCCATTCAGCCCAACCAAAGCCCATTCGCGCGCCTGGACGCCGACCCGGTCAAGCGCGTCTGCTCCAATACCCAGATCGAACAGTTCGCGCACTGCGTTGGGCTGGATGTTGATCCCGACACCCAATGGCTTCATGTCGCGCGAGGCTTCGATGACAAGGCAAGGAACACCGATCTGGTGCAGGGTCAGCGCCAGTGCAAGGCCGCCAATCCCGCCACCGGCAATAATGACAGGCTCATTCACGTCAGGACCTCTTGGGTGTTCAGGATTTTCGCTGCCAGAGCTTTTAACACGCGGGCATCCGAATGCGCATCCGCAACGGCATCAATCCGCGCCCAAACGGCACGCAAAGCCAGATCAGCCGTCAGCCGATAGAACCGGTGGGCCAGTTCGGTCGCATCCTTTGCCGCGGCGATCTCGTCCTTGAAGGCCGTCCAACGGGCCAGAGTGGGCCGCACCCGCTCGTCATGTCCAGCCAGTTCCCGGCACAGCGTTTCAAATCCATCAGCACCGCCACTCCGCAGCCCACGCGTGGCAAGGCTTCGCGTATGAATGCCATTTGCCCCCTCATAAATCGCGCAGATACGAGCATCGCGCCAGATCTGCTCGATCCCGTATTCCTTGAGGTACCCATATCCTCCTAGCACCTGAATTCCGAGATCGGCGGCCTGAATACCTGCTTCTGATCCAAGCACCTTGCAAAGAGGTGTCAGAAACTCGACCAGTTCTGGCCGATTCCCCAATTCCAGCTCAACCAATGCGATGTGGCAAAGCGCCCGTGAGCCAAGCTCTAGCATGCGCTGGGTTTCGATCATGCGCCGAACGTCCGCGTGGTCGTGCAAGACAGCAGTGGCCCCGTCAGCCCCCCTGCCCTGCTTTCGTTCGGCTGCATAGCTAGCGGTGATATCTGCCGCACGCGCGGCATGGGCCACACCTTGCAAAGCAACATCCAACCGCGCGTGGTTCATAAGCGTGAACATCGCCTTGAGCCCTGCGCCTTCCTCACCAACCAACTCGGCCTTGGCATCGTCAAAAAGCATCTGACAGGTAGGCGAGGCATGCAGCCCCAGCTTTCCCTCCAGACGCGTAACCCGAGCCGCGGGCTGGCGGCGGCACAAGAACAACGACAAACCGGCAATACCGGCGTCGGCCGGTCCGCTCCGTGCCAGCACCAAGTGCAAGATATCATCGGACAGATCCTGATCCCCACCCGAAATGAATATCTTTTCACCGTGCAGCACCCATCCGTCCTGATCCGGTTTCGCGGTGGTTCTGATCGCGGAAAGATCAGAGCCCGCTGCCGGTTCCGTCAGACACATGGTCGACAAAACGGACCCATCCGCCAGACCCGGAATCCATGTGTCCTGTTGCTTCTGCGAGCCAAATCGCTGCAGAGTCGCGATCGCGCCCGGTACCAGATTGCACACCATCTGCAATGCGTGGTTGGCACCCGAGAAAATCTCGGACACCCCTGCCCCATAGACCGACGACAGCCCCATTCCGCCATATTCTTCTGGCGCAGCCAGCCCCTGCCATCCGCCTGCAGCAAGTTGGGCAAACGCATTCCCGAAACCCTCGGGCATCCGGACGCGACCGTTTTGCAATTGCGCGCCCTGCTCATCCCCAACAGCGTTCAGCGGCGCGATCACAGATTCCGCGAAAGGGGCGAAATGGTTCAGGATATCCGATGCAATCGTCGCGTCCCATTCGTCCAGACGCGCGGCATCGGCAACGTGGTTCAACGAAAACAGGATATCTTCGGCGGGGGCTTTGAAGCTGGTCATGGTGCTCAATTCAAAAGGACAGGCAGGTTGATAGGTCCGCGAAAACCAAAGCCCCGCCAAATCACCGCATCCGGGTCGGGCAGCGTCATATTGTGAAAACGGTCAAACAGCACTGGCAGCATGATCTGTGCAATCGCTCGGCGCGCCACATGAGTGCCCTGGCAGAAATGCGGCCCGTTGCCAAAGCTTTGGTGCTGGGTTTTTTCACGGTAGACGTTGAAGGTCTCCCCATCCTCCACGACCTCTTCGTCACGGTTGGCGCTAGCCTGAATGGTCATGACCGTCTCGCCCTTTTCAATCAGGCAACCACGGATCTCCGTATCCTCTTTGACCAGCCGCGACGAGGCCGAGATTGGCGCGACCCAGCGCACCCCTTCCTCAAAGGCTTTGTCCCAATCTCCCTGACGCTTGACCTGTTCCAACTGTTCCGGATTTGTCAGCAATCCGAACAGAATGGTGTTCAACGCATCTCTTGGCTCGTTGATGCCCCCGCCGATGGCAATCTTGATATTGGCATAGATCTGGGTCTGCTCAATCGGGTCGTCGGCATTCAGCATGACCGAGAGGGCAGAATTGTTCGGCTCTGCCCTGTGCCGGTCTTGCAGCCGGTCAAAAAGAGCGTGCATTTCTTCGTTAGCCAGATCCGAGCGAGCAAATGGGGCATCCTTCCAACCGAAGTTACCTGCGCCATCGATCAACGCCTGAGACCAACGCTGCATCTCGTCGTCGCTGGCCTCTTCGAGGCCAAGGAGCACTGCCAATCCGCGCGCGGCATAGGGCCCAGAGAGTGCCGGAAACAGATCCACCACCTCTCCACGCGGCAGGCGCGCAACGTAGTCCTCGGCAATCCGCTGATAGCGAGGGACCCATTCGTCTCGGATGACGCGCGGGGCAAAAGCCGGAGCCATGGCCATGCGTTCGCGCAAGTGTGCCTCCCCATCCTTCCGCATTAAGGTATGCGCCCAAAAGGCGCGCTTCATGGGGGTTTCAGGATCGTCCGAACTGAAGATGTCAGGGTTGTCCTTGACGTATTTTGTATCGGCCGCCTTTGTCAGAAAGATACGCCGTGCCTGACTGATCCGGCACACGGGCGCGTCAGCCCGCAGGCGGCGATAGATCGGAAAGGGATCGCGATCCAGCGCCTCAAGAGTGATCTGATCACTGACGGGGACCGGCCGTGCCACTATGCTTCACCCAGCAACCGCAGCGCATTTTCCTTGAGGATCAAAGGCCGTACTTCATCCTTGAACGGGGCCGCTTCGAAATCAGCCAACCAGCGGTCAGGCGTGATTGCAGGCCAGTCAGAGCCGAAGAGCATTTTTTTCTTCAGGATCGAATTGGCATAGCGAATGAAGGTTTCCGGGAAATACTTCGGGCTCCAACCGCTCATGTCATAGTAGACATTCGGTTTGTGCTGGCACACGGCCAGCCCTTCTTCGGTCCAGGGGAAGCTGGGATGCGCGAGGATGATCGGCATGTCCGGAAAATCAACCGCGACGTCGTCAAGATGCATCGGGTTGGAATACTTCAGGCGCATTCCCATCCCGCCACGCATACCAGAACCAACACCAGTCTGACCGGTATGGAACAGGGTGATCACACCCTCTTCGGCGCAGGCTTCCAGAACAGTGTAACAGGCTTCTCGGTCATTGGGGAAAAAGCCCTGCATTGTCGGATGGAACTTGAACCCGCGCACGCCGAAATCACGCACCAACCGCCGCACTTCCCGCGCGCCCGCCTTGCCCTTGTGCGGATCGATGGACGCAAAAGGGATCAGGATATCGTCATTTTCGGCACAGATCTGCGCAACTTCTTCGTTTGAATACCGCTTGAACCCCGTTTCACGTTCGGCATCGACTGGGAAGATAACCGCCGCAATGTTGCGTTCCCGATAGTAGGCTGCGGTGTCCTGAACCGTGGGCAGCATGCCTTCGGCACCGGCCGGATTCTTGAAATAGGCGGCCATGCCTGCCTGAAATTCATTGTAGCCGTCATCGCGACCGTGGTTGCAGGGCTCTTCGGCGTGCGTGTGAAAATCGATGGCTTTGACCGCGCTGAAATCAACCATTGCCTTCTCCTCCGATGCTGCCCTTGGCCATGCGCCGGGGCTGTTTAGAATGCTATACAGAAAAACCGTTATCCTATACAACAAATTTGCTGCGCACTTGGCAAACCAAGACCGGAGGACAAAAACAGATGCAGTATCATGATAACGGCTTTCGCCCCGGTGATCCTGATTTGAAACCGGCGTCGCACCAAGACCCCGGCGATCCGTTGGACGTGCTGATCGTTGGTACCGGACCGGCCGGATTGACACTGGCAGCGTATCTGGCTGGTTTCCCGGGCATCCGGACTGCAATCGTGGAACGCAAATCCGGCCCGATGGAAAAAGGCCAAGCCGATGGCGTGTCCTGCCGATCGATGGAGATGTTTCAGACCTTTGGATTTGTCGAAAGCGTCAAGCGCGAAGCCTATTGGGTCAACGAAGCAACCTTCTGGAAACCCGATCCCGACAACCCCGCGGCCATCGTCCGAAACGGCCGGGTGCAAGACGTCGAAGATGGCCTGTCCGAAATGCCTCATGTCATTCTCAATCAGGCACGCGTGCATGACATGTATCTCAATGTCATGCGCAATTCTCCAACTCGGCTGGAGCCTTTGTACGATCGCCAGCTGGTTGATCTGAAACGGGACGCATCCGGTGTCACCGTGACGCTCGATCACAACGGACAGAGTGAGGTCATGCGCGCGAAATACGTTGTTGGCTGCGACGGCGCGCGCAGCAACGTGCGCCGCGCCATCGGGCGAACACTTGAGGGCGACAGCGCCCATCAGGCGTGGGGCGTCATGGATGTGCTGTGCAACACCAACTTCCCAGACATCCGGTTCAAAAGCCTCATCCAATCGGCAAACGAAGGCACTGTATTGGTGATCCCGCGCGAAGGCGGATACCTCGTGCGGCTCTATGTCGAAATGGACAAGCTGCGTCCGGACGAACGGGTCAGCCAGCGCGACCTGACAGCAGAGGATTTGATCGCGGCCGCCAACCGTATTCTGGCCCCCTACTCTATCGATGTGGCAGAGGTCGCTTGGTGGTCGGTCTACGAAATCGGCCAGCGTCTGACCGACTGCTTTGACGACCGCGCCGAGGGGCAAGACCCGCGCGTGTTCATCGCTGGCGATGCCTGCCACACGCACAGCCCCAAGGCAGGTCAAGGGATGAATGTGTCCATGGGGGACGCCTTTAATCTGGGTTGGAAACTGGTCTCGGTTTTGTTGGGCCGATCAGATGAGACACTGTTGCAAAGCTATTCGGACGAACGTCAGGCCGTGGCGCAAACACTGATCGATTTTGACGAAGAGTGGGCCCGCATCATGAGCGCTGCGCCGGAAACCCAAGAAGGCGACAGCGCGCCAAGGTTCCAACAGTACTTCATAGAGCATGGGCGCTACACGGCCGGCGTGTCGGTCCGGTATAACCCCTCAGCTCTGACAGCCGGAGACGACAGGCAGCATCTGGCCACCGGATTTCCCATTGGTATGCGATTTCACTCGGCTCCGGTTGTACGCCTCGCTGATGGCAAACCCCTGCATCTGGGCCATGTCCAGAAAACCGATTCCCGTTGGGTAATTTTCGCCTTTGCCGCCAAGGGCAAACCCGAAGAGCAACTGAGCCAACTCCATTCGCTTTGCAGTGAGTTAGACCCTGTTCTGGCAAGAATAACCCCCAACGGCGCAGATCTGGACGCCGTTATCGATCTACGGGCCGTTCTGCAATGCCATCACCACAACCTCGACATCACCCAGATGCCGGATCGGTTGTTCCCGCCCAAGGGTCGTTTGGCGCTTCGGGATTACGAAAAGGTGTTTTGCCCGGACCCGGCAGGCGAAGACCTCTTTGATCTGCGCCGAATTGATCGTGAGAAAGGCTGCCTCGTGCTGGTGCGGCCCGATCAATACGTCGCCGGACTCTTTGAGCTGACCGACACAGAGTCACTGGGCCGCATGCTGAATGGTGTGTTTTTATTTAGTCAGTGAACGTCGACATCGGCTGGCTTGACACCAAATATTAAGGTCGAGCAATATTGAAGTTGTACAACCAAGAGATGCTAGTGATTTCAGAGTAGGGGCGATCGTGGCGCGAATAAGACAGAGTTTAACGGCGGCTATCATTTCGATTTCGTCGACGGCCGTTTTTGCTCAGGACGCAGACATCAACAACATCCTTTCAGGTATTTCCGAGGACGCTCAGTCTATAACAACGCTCCAAGAAAATCTGGACACGCTTAGTGAGGCAGAGGTTCAAGTTATCTTTCGGAAGATTGATGAGATCGCGGAAACAAGACCAGACCTTGCCGATATGGTTATTGTGCACGGGTTGGGTTCGAAAAACGATGTTTTGCGCCATCAGGCGCTGTGGTTAACCCTTAGCCGCGCCAAGAGCCTTGTTTGCCAAATCAACTTTGAAAAGACCCTTGCCGACAAAGAATCGCTTCGCAAACGGATTGGCGGAGTTGTAACACTGTCGTTTTACGAGGCTGATCCGAAAGCGCGTTCTATTCGTTTGGTGTCAGGGAACAGCGACCAAGAAAGCAGGCAGCTGTCTGTCGTCGGAGACAACGTTAACTTCGCTACGTATGGTAACAATTATTCGCTCAGTGGTTCTTTGTCTCTAAGCGAAGATGGCAGGATGCTTTCTGGACCCATCGACTACCGATATTTCAGCACCACTTACTCGACGTACTGCGACATTCCTCTACTCTGACTTCATGTCTGGAAAAACTTGAGCTTTCCCTCTTGGATCAGCGCGCAGGTGAGATGACCGGTGGCATAGGCGCCGGTATCGATTGCGATGCGTCCGGCTTCTGCGTTGGGTTTGCGCGTGATGGTATGACCATGCAGGATCCAGAGCCCGTCCCGGCGCGATTTGCGCATGAATTCAGGGTGTCCGAACAACAAGGCTTTTGGTTTTTGTTCGGCCAGTGGGGCAGCAGGGTCTGCGCCTGCATGCACCACGCCGATATTGCCACTTTGCCAAAAGAGAGGACGCGCACGCAGCCACGCCAAGAGATCCATTCCCATCGCACCCAGCAAAGCATGTGCCAGGCCTGCCAATTCATCCGGACTTGCCGCAGCATCGGCACCTGAAATGCCAAAGCTCTGCATCGTGGCTACACCGCCGTTCCGCAACCAGCGCGGACCCGACCGTTCTGGATGATCCAGAAAATCCAGCAGCATCTGTTCGTGATTGCCCATCAGGCAAATGATCGGTTGATCCCCGTCCTCACTGCCCGAAGAAAGAAGTTGCAGGACAGTCGCACTGTCCGGCCCGCGATCCACATAGTCGCCGACAAAGACCGCCGGAATACCCGGCGCTTCACGAAGCATGATGGACTCGGCCTGCTCCAGCAAATCTGCACGACCATGGATATCCCCGATCGCCCAAAATGGCGCCTCAGGAGAAGGGTCTGCAAAAGATTTACCGGTGCCTAAACCAAACATACCAAAGCCAGATAGCAACCCACCTAAATTGGCAAGACCCCCCTGCCCTGCATGATGCCGCAGGGCCGGATTCAACCGTAATAATCGATGTACCAGTCGACAAATTGCTGAACACCCGTGCGCACGTCCGTCTGAGGCCGATATCCCGTCAGGGTTTGCAGCAATCGGGCATCTGCCCAGGTTGCGGGAACATCACCCTTTTGCATGTCCATGTAGTTTCGGATGGCTTCCTGCCCGAGACTGGCCTCGATGGCATCCACAAAATCCAGCAACTTGACCTTGTCCGAATTGCCGATGTTCACCACACGCCAGGGCGCAACGGGGCTTAGGCTGTCACCTTCTGGCACAACACCATCTTCGGGCCGGTCCGGAACAGCATCCACAAGCAACCGTATACCGCGCACCAGATCGGTCACATAGGTGAAATCGCGGTACATCTCACCATGGTTATATATGTCGATTGGGCGGCTTTCGCGGATCGCTTTGACGAATTTGAACAGGGCCATGTCTGGACGACCCCAGGGACCGTAAACCGTGAAAAACCGGAACATCGTGGTCGGCAGGTTCCACAGATGCGCATAGGCATGTCCCATGCTTTCCGTTGCCTTCTTGGTGGCCGCGTAGATCGTAATCTGTGTGTCGGCCTTGTCCGTCTCGCTGAACGGCATCTGTTCATTGGCCCCATAGACTGAAGACGTGGACGCCATCAGCAAATGATCCACTGAATGGCGACGCGCAGCCTCCATTACGTTGAAGGTCCCGACCACGTTGCTGTCTACATAGGCCCGCGGGTTTTCGAGGCTGTAGCGCACCCCGGCCTGCGCGGCGAGATGCACAATCACATCCGGCTCAAACGCGTCTGCCACCCGGTCAAACAGGTCACGATCTTCGAGCATACCTTCGGTAGCCGAGAAATTCGGGTTTTGCAGAAGCATCTGATGCCGACGCTGTTTCAGACTGACATCGTAGTAGTCCGTCATCCCGTCGTAGCCGTGTACAACAAACCCTTCATCAAGCAGCACCTGCGCCAGATGATACCCGATGAACCCGGCACTCCCGGTTATAAAGACTTTGCGCATCTGATTGCCTTTCGCGACGACGCACTGCGACCGTCCTGCCAAATTCCCGCGCTTGCTGGCACAAAATACAGGGAAATGTCCACGTTATCCGTTCAACAATACACAAGGAAACCATGCTTCGCTATCAATCCGGAAACGCTGTGCCAAGAAAGGATAGCGGCGCTGTCCGCAGGGGATCAAATTTGCCCATCTGAACGGTATGCAAGCGGGTCTTGCGCGCGTAGCTTCGAGATAACAAATGGATCTCTGGGGTGCTCACAACCCTGCTCTCTTGGACAAGGCTCGCCGCTTCATCAACGGCTGAGCCTTTTTCAATTTTAACAAGCGAGCTTGGATTGAGACAGGTAAGGCCGCGCAGGCAATCTCAGATGAGGTTGCGATCCCGTCCGATCATGGCGGCGTGTGTCCGGTTGCGGGCTTCCAGTTTCCGGCTCAGCGTTTTCACATGAAGTTTGACCGTAACTTCCTGTACGCCCAGCTCGAACCCAATTTCCTTATTGGACTTCCCGTCACAGATCCCGCGCAGGACATCCCGTTCGCGACTCGTCAACGGGTTCTCGTCGACCTCTTCTCTGTCGCGCAACATTTCGATGGGCGCATAAACCTCACCAGCAGCCATAAACCGAGCGGCCGTCAGGAAGGAGCGTGCCGGGAGTGTCTTGGGCACAAATCCCTGCGCTCCGGCTTTCAGGGCGGCCTGAGCCACTTCACGCGGCGCGGTGCCCGACAAGATCGCAACCGGCTTGCCGCCGTTCACTTCTTGCATGCGGGTCAAACCATCCAACCCATTCATGCCGGGCATTTGGTAATCCAGCAGAACCAGATCGAAATTTCCGTGTTTTTCGACGCTGTCTACGGCATCGTCAAGCGTTGCAACCGTTTGAATTTCCTCAATATCTTCACCATTGAGGAACGCTGCGATGGTTTCGCGAACCAGATCGTGGTCGTCTGCCAATAGAATACGCATCTGCAGGTGTCTTTCAGTTTTTTCGTTTGACGTTAGGTTATTCACACTAAAGTCAAAACAGGCATCCACGAAGGCCGTCTGTGCTGAATTGCACACCGCCTATCCCGAAGTATACCTGCGCTATGCCTAAGCACCAACGACAAATGTAGAGCTGTATGGCATCACTTATTCACGCTGAAAACGGTTTTTCAGCTGTACGTACAGATATCGGGTGGACCATTTCAATGTTGGATCAATTTTCTCAAGGCAGACGTTGGGCACTTGGTTGCCTGAGCGCCGCGGTTTTTTTGCCGGTTGCGTTGTCGGCCGAGTCTGTTGCCCCACTTGAAAAGCCAGCCGGGCCAGTCGTTCTGCGTTTCGCTGGAGAGCTTTCCAATACAAATGTTGGAGAGGAAGCACATTTCGACATAGCCATGCTGGAATCGCTTGGGGCTATCACCCTGCGAACCACAACCATCTGGACAGACGGAGAGCAAGTTTTCCGAGGAACACCACTGGCAGAAATCGTCCGCGTGTTGGGTATCAGTGACGGGGTCCTGCGCGCACAGGCAATAAACGATTACGCCGTGGAAATCCCCTTGGAAGACGCGTCCGAAGGTAGTGCGTTGATCGCCTTTGAGCGGAACGGAAAGCCGATGTCTGTACGCGACAAGGGGCCCTTGTGGCTCGTTTATCCATACGATGTCGATGAGCAATTCAGATCTGAAGTCTACTACTCACGGAGCATCTGGCAGCTTGACCGGATGACGGTAATGCGGTGACCTGATCCGAGACAATCGGGGGGATCAGGTGAAACGCAGCATCCTGTATGGAATTGCTGGCAACAGCAACATGCGACGGGGCTTTTTGGGCCTCGTCGCGGTTGCCTGTCTGCTGATGTCTTTGTTGTTCTCATTTGAAGTACGACAACAAATTCGCATGTTGGGCTACGCAGCCTCTGACAACGTGTTATGGGTTTTTTCGCGCGGCGAAGTTGAAGCCTCAGCATTCAGCGCATTGGCCCAATCCGAGGCGGACGCGGAAACACCCGACTTGGATCAGCTGCGGTTACAGTTCGATATCCTATACAGCCGCATCAACACACTGCGGGAAAGCGACGTGGTTGCCCCTCTGCGCAGCGATAAATCCTTTGCAAACAGCTTGGAAAGCGCGTCTCAAAACGTCGAACAAATGACGCAGTGGATCGATAGTGAAGACGATGTACTTCACGCTGCCCTACCCTCAATTGTGGACTTAGCGGAACAAACTGATCAAGCCGTTCTACAAATGTCGCTGTCTGCGATCACCCTCTACGCAGGTATCTCGGACAGGCGCAGGGAAAGCGTTATCCTAACTCTGCAGATGATCGGGGTGGTGATCAGCGCACTGTTTTTAATTCTGCTAATCATGATCTACGTCCTCGGGCGCTTGCTGCGTGCACAAGAGGAAAGCGCGAAAGCCCTCACAGAAGCCCGTGACAAGGCAATCGAGGGAGAACGGTCAAAGGCCCATATGCTCGCTGTTATGAGCCACGAAATGCGCACGCCACTCAACGGTGTGATGGGTGCATTGGAATTGATCGATTCCAACGATCTGCCAGCAGAGCAACATACCTACATCAAGACCGCACGCAATGCGGCCAACCAGTTGGTTGGTCATGTTGATGACGTTCTCGACATATCACGCCTGGACGCGGGGCATCAGAAGAGCAGAGCAGAGCAGTTTGATCTGATCGCGATGCTTGAAGAGGTTGTTGAATCACAGCAACCCAGCGCCAAGCTGCATGGCAATTCACTTTCGTTGAACCCCCCGCACCCTGACCTACACGATTGCTTTGGAGACGGCGCAAGAATTCAACAGGTCTTGCTCAACTATATTGGCAACGCGATCAAGTTCACCCGTGACGGCAAAATCACCATCGAAGCGGACTGTACGAATGGTCTCAGTGACGTTGAAATTCGAGTGATGGACACGGGTATAGGCATCGAACAAGCCGACCTCGATCGCATCTTTGCTGACTTTGTAACGCTGGACGTTGGGTATGATCGAACGAATGTGGGGACTGGCCTGGGGCTGGGCATTGTGCGCCGTCTCGCTGCATCGTTAGGCGGGACCGTGGGTGCCGAAAGCGAAGTCGGTCAGGGCAGTGTGTTCTGGCTTCGCCTACCTCTGCATCCCACAGTGACCGAAACCACCCAACATCCAGAAAATGCAAAGCCGCGTCGAAAATCGCTGTCGGGCCTCAAAATTCTTATCGTAGAAGACAACGCCACAAACCGCATGATCCTGCGCAGCATGCTGCTGCGCATGGGGCATACGGTTGAAGATGCCTCTAACGGTCTCGAAGGCGTGGAAGCCGCGCGTGAGACACTGTTTGACGTGATCCTGATGGATATCTCGATGCCAGTTATGGATGGGTTGACCGCAACGCGCCAATTGCGATCCAGCAATCGCCCCGAAGCCAACGTCCCAATTATAGCCACAACAGCCCATGCTCTGCCCGAAGAACGGGATGCCTACCTGAAGGCGGGCATGCGGGGCATCCTGACCAAACCGCTCAGCGCAGAGGCTATTCAGGAGGCTTTGGCCGATGCGCTGTCGGACGACGACGGCACCGCCGAGCCAGATCCAACAGATGAGGCAATGGAATTAATCGATGCTGCGCAAATCCGGATGCTCAAACAGACGATGGAATCGTCCAAATTGGCGCAGGCATTGGCTGCGTTTTTTGACGAAATGAGTTCCTTTGCCGGTACCGCCGGGCAAACCGACGCAGAGCCTGATCAAGCCCATCGTATGGCTGGATCGGCGGCATTGTTCGGAGCCTCCGCGTTAGCAGCGCATCTGCGTACCATGTGTGAGAGCGGCAAACGCAATCAAAACCGCATGTGGCGGCGGCAGGCACAAGAACTTCACCCGATTTGGGCCGACACCAAAGCGGCTTACGCATACACTGATTTGCCCAAAATCCAAAAAATTGCCCACGGGCAATTTTGGGAAAGTGACGTTCTATTCCTTCTTGAACCGAGCATTCAGATAGCTCTGAAATGCCGCTTCTAGCGAAGCCCGCGTCAGGTTTTCTTCAAACTCCATGGTCACCTTGCGGCCCTTTTTGTGAACGGTAATGCCTCGTTCCCCGGCGCTGCGGCGATATAGGGTCCCCGGGTCCTTTGCGGCCTTTGGCTTGGCGGGCTTTCCTGCCTGCAGGAGCCTGCGCATGACCGCTTGAGGCTCTACAAATGCGCCGCGCCCCTGCCTCGCTCTTTCCTGCTCACGCGCCAATGACCCTGCCTCCTCGAGGATGGCTGCAGATGCCTTGGGATCACCCAACAAGGGTTTGAGATCCCGGGCGTTGCGCTCACGCAGATCCCGAATGGAGGCAAAGGCCTGCACAATGATGTCCGGAAGCTTTGCCAGCTGCAAATAGCGCGACAGCCACGGCTGGCTGACTTCGAGCCTCTCGGCCATCGATTTCTGCTTGCCGCCATAGTAGCGTTCAATCGCATCCGCATAGTCTACGGCGCGTTCGTAATCCGAGATATCCTCACGATCCCGGTTTTCGATATCGGCCAGCCGAAAGGCTTCTTCGTCAGTCAGATCGCGGACATCGATCAGATACTTGAACTGCGTATAATTGTTGGCCCGAAGCCAGCTGACGGCAAAGTGCCGCCGCGCGCCGCAGATGACTTCATAGGGTTGATCACTGTCACCCGTGGCCCGGACGATCGCCGGGAATTCCTGCCGCCCTTGCGATCGAATACCATCGATAAGGTCGCGGCAGTTGTCCTCGTTCAAAAGACTGTATTCCCGGTTATGCCGTTCCCACAATTTGCATTCGGCCGGATCAACCCAGCGCAGCGTCTTTTCCTCAAGATCGCCAGACAAGCGATCCGCAATTGAGGTCGAACGCTTTAGAAAGCGCGCGCCGGCGCGATCTTCGCGCTGAGGGGCAGGGGCATCCAAATCACTTAGAACATCGTCAAAGATGGCGTCGTGTTTACGGCTCATAGCAAGCCCTCCTTTCGCAAGGCAGCGTGGTGGCTGGGCCAGGTCTTGCGGATCAACACTTCGATCTCACGGTTGACCGCATCCAGATAGGCCCGACAGCGTTTGTGCGTCTCGGTGCGGGTGGCAGCGCCCGTCAGCTCATAGACCGTGCTGAGATTGGCCGCCGCGTTGTCGATTTCCGCGCTGTCCTTCAGAACAGCCTGCAACATATCCATTGGAAAGACGGCATCCATCATTCGCTTGATCGCCACATGCGCCGATTTGCTGTCGTTCATCTTCGTGGCGAGGATCTTAACGAATGCATAATCGCGCGCACCGCCAGCCCTTGCCAATTCGTTAAGAGTGGCGCCCATCATTTTTAGAAAATGCGCCGTCGACCCAAAATCAATATTGTTAGGCGGGGCAGGGATGACCAAGGCATCAGCGGCACGCAATACGCTCAGCGACAGCATTCCCAAGGCAGGGGGCGGGTCCATCAGGATCACGTCAAACTGGTCTCGAATAGAGTCTATTCCAGCGCGAAGCCGATCCAGAACAAAGGTCTGGTCGCGGGCCATACGGGCGGCAAACTCATATTCCGCGTCGTATAGCCCAAGATTGGCCGGGATCAGCGCAATGCCGGGCCAATAGGTCGCCCTTAGTGCATAATGCAGACTGGCGGGCCCACCGTGCCTGAAAAACGGGTAAAGTGTGTCTTCGTCTTCATCCACGTCGATGTCGGGGTTCAGCCCGAACATGGATGTCGTACTGGCCTGACTGTCGCAGTCGATCACACACACACGATAGCCACGCAACGCGAGATACTGGGCAAGATGGCAAACCATGGTCGACTTGCCGACCCCGCCCTTAAAGTTCTGGACAGCCAGAACCATGGCGCGATCTGTTTCACTGCGATGGGGCAGGGTGCCAAACACGCTGCGCATCCGATTGACATCAGCAAGACTGTAACCGGTGCGTCGGCCTGTCTCGGGGTCTTTTTCAGGCGCGGGCAAACGCCCGTCAGCCTCTGCATCGCGGATCGCTTTGTCGGTACGGCCAACCATTTCAGCGGCACGCCTGACATTGAACCTTAGATCAAGTGTCTTTTCAGTTCCTGGCGAATACAAACGATCGCGCAGCCGCGCGATCACAGTAGAAGCGCGGCCAGCAAGTTGATCCAACTCGTCCAGCGTTACTGGGGGTAGGGCGGACTGCTCCATAATCATCCTCTTGTCGGGTATGCTGGTCGAATCATGACGGGTTGCCCGCCTGCACTCAAGTGCGAATATTTACGGTATAGCACCAAATAATCGGAAATTAGAGAAAGCTACGGAAAAGGTCAGAGTTTGAGGTGTCGATAATGCTGAATACCAAGCCCCAAGCATAGCAACACCCGATTTGTAAGTTTTGGGACAAATTTCAGGATCCGGGTCGATCCAGGGGACTTATCCACAAAAATCCCAAATTTAAAAACACCCCTTCTGTTCAGGATTCTATATTTCTCTGTTCCAGTCCGGCAAAGCTTTGGAAAACCATTGTTTTTAGGCTCTAATCTTACACTTTGGGGTGTATTGGCTTACGGATCGGGATCGAAGGCCTTACACATCGGGGCGGTTAAACTTACGGCTCGGGTGGGCCTTAAACCATACGTTTTGGGTGCAGGCTTATCCACAGGAATCACTTGATTTTTTGGCTATAGTTTCAATGCTCTGCGAATCGGATGCGGGTTTTGGCCGGATTTAACGCTTACAAATTGGGTGCGTTGATCGACACTGCCGCTCATGATACCTTACGCGCAAAACAATACAAAAGTAAGAGCAGGGGTGTAAGCTGAATGGCTGCAACCAAACCATACCGCACTGTAGAGGCGCGGCCAAATGCAGAAAGCCTGATCAAACCGGGTGAGCTGGTCGATCTCGTGGAGGTCACGCCGCTGACGCTGGCGGACAGGCGGATTTACAACCAGCTTCTCGAAAATGCCTGGGATGCGATCGACCGGCCTGTGACTCACGTGATTTCCAAGTCGGACTTGCGCGGCTCTCACAACTCTAATGATAGGGTCGGAGAGTCCGTGGAACGGCTGATGTCCTGCATCGTCAAGGTGAAGGTCCTGCGAGACGGCGAAGAGGCGATTGAACGTGTTCAGCTGCTTGGCGGAAATATAGAAACGACCCGACGCGACGGATTGCTCGAATATGAAATTCCGCAGCGTTTGAGACGCATCATCAAGGACAGCACGGTTTTTGCCCGGCTTCAGCGCGAGGTGATGTTTGCGCTGTCCAGCAAATACGCACTGACGCTTTACGAGATGATTCAGAAGCGTGGGAACCTAAAGTACCGGTCTTCCGAACGATTCAGCCTCGATGATCTGCGCGGTGTTCTGGGTGTGCCAAAGGGCAAATTGATGTCCTGGTCAAACTTCAAGCTGCGCGCAATTGATCCTGCGATGGCCGAGGTTAATGCCCTTTCGGATTTCGTGGTTTCGATTGAGCCGATCAAAACCGGGCGCCGTGTCACCCACATAGAATTGCGGTGGTGGCGCAAGGACAGCGGCGGCACGGCGGCCGCTGAACGAGAGCTGAGCTTTTCCAAGGTTGGCCGCAAGGCGCGGATAGAAGGCCAGTCCGAGACCGTGACACCATCCAAGCCGCGCCCGGCGTGGTTGGATGCAAAAGGCGCGGCGTTGAAAACGGAGACCTATGAAACAGCGCGATTGCGTCACCCGGGCTATGATATTTACCATGTCGAGGGCGAATGGCGCACCTGGTCCGCGGGCAAGGAGCCAGCCCGGGATCCTGATCGGGCCTTTCTCGCATTTTTCCGAAGCTTCGCGGAAAAAAACCCGCTTTAGGCCGGGTTAGACACGCGGTACCTCGAAATTGCCCGTGGGCAATCAGTGACTATGGCCGTGCCCATCATCGTCCAATGACCCGTGAATTGCGAATTGCTCCATCCCGGCGTCTTGCGGTGCAATGGATCTGTAGGCTTCGCGTACCCCGGCATCGGAAAGTTCACGCGCGACGGTCAGCAGCGTGTTTGGGTCAAACTCGTCACACAGGTCCACCATCTGCGCGATTTCCTCTGCGGCGACGGGCCGGGCTGCGTCTTTGTCGGGTGCCCCGTAGTACGTGACGAAATGCTGAGCCAGCAAATCGGTCAGCGTTGCGATCTCGGCTTCTTCGACCTGCGTGACGGCAACGAAAGTCACCCGGCCACCGGTTTCCAGTCCGAACCACCCATTGGAAAACGCCTGACGTGCCTTGCCTTCCAGATCGGCTTCACCCCAGTTGGAAAACTCGAACCCACCAGAGATGCACCATTCGCCGGTGCGGGCAGGGCTGGCAAAGACCCTTTGATCGGATTCGTCGAAGTGGATTGCACGAGCCAGCTTGCTTACTTTGGTCATGGCGTTTCCTCCAATAGGGTGGTCAACGGGATCAGATGCGTTGTTTCGTCGTCGCGCAACAGCATGCCGAACCGCTCATCTACACCCAGAAAAGTTCCGGTCAGACCGTTTTGGCTGGCGGGTTCACCGACGCCATGCGCCAGTCCGCGCCATTCGTTGTGCAAGGTTTTGGCACCATCGTCTTCCCAGCGATTGATCCAGTGCAGACTGTGACGCGCCCAGCTTTCCAACAACCTTGGAGGAGAGACATCCGCGCAACCCTCGGCATAGAGCGAGGATTCGTCCGGGTTTGTGCCCGGATTGTCGGAATCTGGCCAGAGGGGCAGGGTAAAACCGACAACCAGCCAGTCGGGAACCGTGTCCGGGTCTGTCTGCGCCGCGACAAGGCGTAGCCGGCCGCAGGCAGCGCCATTCACCAGAATGCCGCCATCCCAGCGCAGATGCACTGCCACCTCGGGGGGCGCAAGCGCGCCAAGGGCGTTTTGAAAACCAACCCCGCAGAGCGGCAGCATCTGGGCTGCGTCGGCCAGAGGAACCTCGGGGGCGAATACCAGCGTGCCTTCCAGCACACTGTCCGTGATTCTATAGGCCACAAGACCGGCATCGCAGCCAAGCGTTGCCCTCTGGCATGCGTGGCGCAATGCGCTGTCCTGTGCCTCTTCCCCCCACATCAGCGGGGGAAAGGTTGGGGCTTCTTCGGTTTCAAGATCAGATGTCATGGGACTACCTAATTCGAAGCCAGTGGCTTATGCCACCCCCTTCGCGACCAAGGCTTTGGCCACGTCATGGAACGCGGCCGCTTGCGGGCTATCGGGTTGGGTCACAACCAGAGGTGCACCGCCATCGGCAGCCAGACGAATGTCCAGATGCAGGGGTACTTCCGCCAGCAAAGGAACACCCAGCTTGGCAGCTTCGGCTGCGACACCACCGTGACCAAACACATGTTCTTCGTGTCCGCATTGCGAACAGATGTGTGTGCTCATGTTTTCGATCATTCCGAGGATCGGCACCTTGAGCTGCTGGAACATGTCGATGCCCTTGCGCGCATCGAGCAACGCAACATCCTGCGGGGTGCTGACCACAACAGCGCCATCGATCTGGAACTTTTGGGTCAGGGTCATCTGCACGTAGCCAGTGCCAGGCGGAAGATCGACGAAAGTCGAGCGCGCCCCATTGCACCTGATTCATCATCTGTTGCAATGCGCCCATCAGCATGGGCCCGCGCCAGACAACAGCCTGATCTTCGTTGGTCATCAGACCGATGGACATCATGGTAACGCCATGATTGCGCATGGGCAGGATGGTTTTGCCGTCCGGGGACGCGGGTCTGCCGCTGACGCCAAGCATGCGCGGTTGTGACGGACCATAGACATCCGCATCCAGCAAGCCGACGCGGCGGCCTTGCTGTGCCAGCGCGCAGGCGAGATTGGCGGAAACGGTGCTTTTGCCCACGCCGCCTTTGCCCGAGGCAACGGCGATGATGTGCGTGACGCCCGGGACCGGCTGTGGCCCTTGCGGTTCTGCCTGACGCTGGGGTTTCAGATCGGGCGGCGGGGCCTTTTCGGTGTGCCCGGTCAATACGATCGAGACAGTTCCAACACCTTCGACGCCAGCAAGCGCTTTTTCGGCCTCGTCCTTGACGGCCTCATAGGCCTTGGCCTGACTGGGTGCGATTTCCATGACAAAACGAACAGCGCCATCGCCGCCCACGTTTAGAGCACGGACAACGCCGGCCCCGACAATGTCGCTGCCGGATACAGGGTCTGTTACGCCTTTGAGGGCTTCCAGAACGGCTTCACGGGTTGCGGCCACGGGTTACTCCTGCGCCTTGATTTCGCCGGTGACCTCATGGGCCAGTCCCAGCTCTTCACATGTGATGACCGCCTTGACGGCATAGGTTTTGCCGCTTCCGCCAGCGCTGCGCACGGCCTCTTCAATCGCTTGCTGGCTGGTCACACCAACCTGCTTGAGAAACTTGCGCATGGACATGTTGAAATCGTCGCTCATCTTTTACTTCCTTTGTCTTCGTTGACGGATGGCGCGCATGGGGCCTAGGCTGACCGCATGAGACGCGTATTGCTGGTTTTGATGATGGCTTGCCTGCCGATGCTGGCAGCCGCAAATGATAAACAGGTTGCTTTGCACGCGCCCGAGGCGCTGGTGCAGTCTGGTCTGCTGAAACACATCCTGCCGCGATTTTCGCTGAAAACGCAGGTGCGGGTCACGCTTGTGACTGAGGATCAGGCCGACATGGTGTTCGGGCCCGAAAAGGGCAGGGCGCTTTTCGAGGGTGTGGGTGCTGTCTGGCATATGGATCTGCGCAGCCCTGATCATCCGGGCACGCAGCGCTTTGCCAAATGGCTGACGTCTGACGTAGGGCGCAACACGATTCAGGGTTTTGCGCCGGAAGGCACCGCGCTGTTTGGCCCGCCGCCAGCCCGCGAGGCCAAGGTGGCTGCGGTCGAATTGGATGGCGACGCGGTTCTGGGTAAAACCGTGAGTCACGTAAAATGCGGACGCTGCCACGTCACCAGCGAAGAGAACCGTATGAACGGCATTGGCTCGACCCCGAGCTTTTTCGTCTTGCGGACCTTTGACGACTGGGATTTGCGGTTCTCGGGTTTTTATGCCCTGAAACCGCATGGTGCTTTCACCCAGATCGAAGACGTGACCGATCCATTTCCCGAAGACAGGCCCTCGCCGATTGCGCCCATCGATTTGACATTGGACGAACTTGAGGCCGTGATCGCCTATGTGCGCAGCCTCGCGGCCGCTGATTTGGGAAAACCAATCGAACATCAGTGATCGCGTCGCTTTGACAGATAGTCATCCGTGGTGCGCACGCGGGGGCGTTCACCGGCTGCGAATGGGTTGTTTTCCGAATGATACTGCGCGTTGACCCGGCAGTTGTCACACATCTGGATCATCCGCAGCTTGGCCTCATCGGCGAACATGGAATGGCCTTGCAGCTTTTCGGTGATCCGTTCGATGGTGCTCTTGGATCCGAACAGCACGCCACATTCGACACAGGCAAACGGCTCTTCCTCGTTCAGAACCTGTTGGGTCAGTGCTTCCCCCGACATGTTCAGCTGGGGTTGAAGCGTGATTGCGTCTTCGGGGCAGATATTCGCGCAAAGACCACATTGCAGGCAGGCGTCTTCCTGGAACCGCAACTGAGGCAGGTCTGGGTTGTCACCCAAGGCTCCGGACGGACAGAGCGACACGCAAGACAGGCACAGCGTGCAGGCGCCCTTGTCCACGACGATTGCGCCATAGGGTGCACCTTCTGGCAGGGGGATCGTGTCGGTGTCAGGGTGCAGGGCTTTTGCAGCGGTTCTGGTGATCTGACGGCGTGTTCCCATCGGACGCATTGGGTTGTCGATCGACGCAGAGGCTGAGCCATCGAACAGGATGTCCGACATCGCATCGGGATCCGGCGTATCAATCAGCGTGATCCGTTCCACGCCGCCGATCGCGCTGGCCAGCGCCATTTGCGCGTCCAACGCGTCGCGATCCGCCTTTGGTCCGGGCAAAACAGCGATGTCTGTAAACCCGGCTGCGAGGGCCGCAATCATTTCCGCGTGTCCAAAGGCACCCAGAGCCTCCATTTCGATTGGCACGACATCCGCGGGCAAGCCGCGACCGTGACGGGCAGAAAGGCGGATCATTTCTGCGCCATGCGCATCGTGAACCAACAGGCGGGGTGCTTGGCCGCCGGCATCCAGATATCCTTTGGCCAGTGTTTGTACGCGGCGCATGGTCAGATCAACGGGCGGGGCATCATAGCTGACAGCGCCGGATGGGCAGGCGGCAGAGCAGGCGCCGCACCCGGCACAGATCATCGGATCAATGGTGACATGTTCCCCGGCGGGGGTGATGGCCCCGGTTGGGCACAGATCAAGGCAGCGGGAACACCCCGTTTGCTCGGCACGCGAATGGGCACAGAGCAGCGGCTCTACCTTGATATAGAGAGGTTGCTCAAAGGTGCCGATCAGGTGAGACGCAGCCAGAACCGCAGCGGCGACACCGGCGGGATGCCCGGGATCAGCGCGCAAATAGCCTTCGCGTTTTTCATGTGCGGGAAAGAGCGGGGTTTCCCCGCGCAGATCGAGGATCACATCGCATTGCGTCGCGCCACCATCGCGCGGTTCGGTCAGAGTGAACCCGCCGCGCCCACCGGGCTGAACCATTTGCAGCGCGTCGATACGCAGATCGAATTGCCCCAGTGCGCCCCGCGCACTGTGCAGTTTGCCAACTACAATGT
Source organism: Paracoccaceae bacterium (assembly GCA_020630695.1). Taxonomy (GTDB): domain Bacteria; phylum Pseudomonadota; class Alphaproteobacteria; order Rhodobacterales; family Rhodobacteraceae; genus Thalassococcus_A; species Thalassococcus_A lentus. The sequence continues at coordinate 25,848 of JAHDIS010000033.1, forward strand.
CATAATCCCGGGCATCCGGAACATCCTCTGCGCCGTCCAGCAGAACCGTGACGCCAAGGAAATCCTTGAGCTGTTCAGCGGCTTCCAAGGCGATCTGCGCAGGCCCGAGGATCAGGCACAGGCCTTCGGAAATCACGTCGATTGTCTTGGAGGGTGCCGCGGGCAGAAGGGCTTCTGCCGCGAGGGCGGACATTTTGGGTAGCGTTTGGGCGGAATCATCGGTCCATCCGGCCCTGTCCCTTAGGTCAAGCAGGGGGGCAGGGGGCAGCTCCAGTTCGGCGGCAAGGTCTTCGAAAACGCGGGCCTCCTGCGTGCAGCAAATAATTGTGTCGCTGTCCTGAAGAGCCGCCGCCGCGCGGTCTATCTGCGTGGTGCAGAGGGCCGAACAGGGTTTTGGGACAGCCAGACCGGTGGCCGTTGCCAACCCATCGGCGTCGATCGTCTGTGTCCCCAAACAATCGCATGTAATCAGTGTCTTAGACATCTTTTATTCCCTCCCTTTTCCGGGGTTTTGACCCGCTGGAAAAAGCCTCGCCCGGACAAATCGTAGGCACGATTCGAATGCGGCGGCAACCGCTTTTGGGTCTGGCCAAGCCTGTCAGATGGGGCGGCCGAAGGGCGAATCAATCGAGGTGATTCGAATTGCTGCGATGCCGCGATTTTCTGAGTGTTTTAGTTGGATTAGACATTTCGTCCGGTGGCTTTGCCCGAACCGGGTGGGCCTGCCCAAATTGTCCAGTCAGTGGACAGAATACAGGCGTACACAATTTGGCGCTTTGCCGGACGTTTCTACTCTGCGCAAATTATTGGCACAGGGAGGAGTGGTCTGATTGATCCATAATCCGAACATGTACCGCACATTGCCGGTCGGGGTTGTCTTGCGCAAAACCCCGGGCGTAACGCGTTGGGCCGCTTGGTCGTGGACTGCCTCGGCTGTCTTGCCCGGTGCTGGCGCCGCCGATTGGCGCGAGTTGCGCCGCGAAGGTGAAGCGGTCGAGTATCACGCTGCGACTCTGGCGCTTGAATTGCACGGTGCCGAAACCGAAGCCTAATGGGCTGACCGCCAAGGATCCAAGTCTCTACGTGGTCATGCGGGACGACGCAGACGGTGAATGCCCGCTCGATGTCTTGCTCGTCACCGCCTCGCCCTATGAGGCGCAGGATTACACCGACAGCGGTGAAGAGATCGTCGAAAAGGTGCCAATGCCAGCCGGGCTGATTGCTTGGGTGCGGGAGTTCGTCGAAGAATTTCACGAGGACGAGGTTTTTGTGAAACGCCGCCGTGACAAGAAACGCATCGATCTGGTGCAGGATGGCGTGGGCGATGCCCGTATCTCTCAGATCAGCGATGTCTATGCCTCTCCGGCTAGAAAGCGGAGGTTGCACTGATGGCCAGTTTCTGGGAACGCCGCAGAGCCGCCGTTGAGGCCGAGGAACGCGCCGAGCAGGACGCGCTTGCACAAGCCGAAGCGCAGGCACGCGAAGCGGCTCTCGAAGAGAAAACCGACGAAGAGCTTTTGACCGAGCTTGAGTTGGATGCGCCGGAAACTTTGGATAGCCCCGAAGAGCTGCGCAAGTTCCTGACAGATGCAGTGCCTCAGCGGCTCAAGACACGGGCGTTGCGCCGGATGTGGCGGCTGAACCCGGTGCTGGCCAATCTCGATGGGCTGGTGGACTACGGCGAGGATTTTACCGACAGCGCGAATGTCGTCGAAAACATGCAAACTGCCTATCAGGTCGGGAAAGGCATGTTGAAGCACGTCGAGGAAATGGCGCGTCAGGCAGAAGAAAAGGCCAAGGCTCTGGCCGCCGCCAATGATCCTGAGGCTGAGACCGAGGCGGAAAACACCGAAGAGCTGCCTGTCGAAGACACGGCCGAGGATTTGATTGCTGAGGGCCTAGAGGAAACGCCGGCCCCGATTGTAACGACGATGACGGCGCCGCCTGTGCTGATGGATGACGAATCCGAAGGGGTTCCACGCCGCCGGATGACTTTCACTTTTGACGATGCCACCGCATGAATGAGGAAACACACATGAGCGCCGCACCGGATACACGCATCGCCGAAGAAGACCGTCTTCGCGCCGATCTGTACAACTTCATGGGTTTGATCCTGTCCGGTCCGCCAGATGAAATGCTTTTGGCGCAGACTGCCAGCCTGACCGGCGATGACAGTGTGTTGGGGCAGGGCATCGGGACGCTGGCCAAAATGGCAAAGCTGTCCAAACCCAAAGCCGTGGAAAGCGAATACAACCGATTGTTCATTGGTCTGGGGCGCGGTGAATTGTTGCCCTACGCTTCGTACTATCTGACCGGGTTCCTGAACGAGAAACCACTGGCGATCCTGCGGCGCGATATGGCTGCGCGGGGCTTGACCCGCGCCGACAATGTTTTCGAGCCAGAAGACAACATCGCAAGCCTGCTGGAAATGATGGGTGCCCTGATTGTCGGACGGTTCGGCCAGCCCGCTGCGCTGGACGATCAAAAGACTTTCTTCAACCGGCATCTGGGTCCTTGGGCGACCCACTTCTTTACGGATCTCGAGGGCGCGAAAAACTCGGTCTTCTATGCATCGGTCGGCACGGTTGGCCGGGCGTTCATGGAAATCGAAGCCGAAGCATTTCGTCTCGTCGGAGACTGAATTCACGCCGCCGGAGCCCCGGCGGTATCGAGCGGCGGGCAACCGTCGGAACACATCAAAGGCTGCACCGCGGGATCAGGGCTTTGGATCCCGGCTACCGGCAGCACCACAAAAAGGAGGAGCTTTGATGGCACAGGAAAAAGAGGCAAGCCGCCGCGATTTCCTAAAGCTGGCTGGAACCACAGCGCCGATAGCGGCAGTTGCGGTTGCGACAGCGGGCACAACCGCCGAGGCGGCGGAGCCCGATCTGACATCTGAAAAGATGCAGGATACCGCGCACACGCGTGCGTATCTCGACAGCGCCCGCTTCTAAGGGTCGCGCGCCGTCCGGGTGGGCCGGACGGAGCAGGGAAAAGCAACTGGTTGCGTGACGCCCGACCGCTTTGCCCAAAATTCGTAGCCAGGCTCGTGCGGGGTTTCCCCAAGCCAGCAAGGGAGAGAGAAACATGCTTAGGAAAAAGACCAACGGGGTTGCGCGACGCCCCCAGCGGACAAGTATCCTGTCTGAGGCAGCCAATGCTTCAGTGGACCGCCGTGCATTCTTGCGCGGATCCGGTCTGGCCGTTGGCGGACTTGCCGCCATCGCTGCAACGGGTGGTACCGTTCAGCAGGCCAGTGCCGCAACTGCCGCCAATGGCGCAGTTGAACTTAAGAAATCCGTCTGCACCCACTGCTCTGTCGGTTGTACCGTCGTAGCAGAGGTCAGCAACGGTGTCTGGGTCGGCCAAGAGCCGGGCTGGGACAGCCCGTTCAACCTCGGTGCGCATTGCGCCAAGGGTGCAGCCGTGCGTGAGCATGCGCATGGTGAACGCCGCCTCAAGTACCCGATGAAGAAAGAGGGTGGAGAGTGGAAGCGCATCAGCTGGGAGCAGGCGATCAACGAGATCGGCGACGGCATGATGCAGATCCGGGACGAAAGCGGCCCGGACAGCGTTTACTGGCTCGGCTCTGCCAAGCACAACAACGAACAGGCCTACCTGTTCCGCAAGTTTGCGGCCTATTGGGGCACAAACAATGTGGATCACCAGGCGCGGATCTGTCACTCGACCACGGTTGCGGGTGTTGCGAACACATGGGGCTACGGCGCCATGACCAACAGCTACAATGACATCCATCAGTCCAAGGCGATCTTTATCATCGGTGGCAACCCGGCCGAAGCACACCCGGTTTCATTGCTGCACGTGCTGAAGGCCAAGGAACAGAACAACGCACCTCTGATCGTGTGTGACCCGCGCTTTACGCGTACGGCTGCACATGCGGATGAATATGTGCGGTTCCGTCCCGGCACCGACGTTGCATTGGTCTGGGGCATTCTGTGGCACATCTTTGAAAACGGTTGGGAAGACAAAGAGTTCATCCGCACCCGTGTCTGGGGAATGGACCAGATCAAGGAAGAAGTGGCCAAGTGGACCCCGGAAGAGGTCGAACGTGTCACTGGCACACCGGGCAGCCAGCTGCGCCGCGTGGCCCGTACCATGGCCAACAACCGCCCCGGCACCGTGATTTGGTGCATGGGTGGCACGCAGCACACCAACGGCAACAACAACACCCGTGCCTACTGTGTGCTTCAGCTTGCTCTGGGTAACATGGGTACTGCTGGTGGCGGCACCAACATCTTCCGCGGCCACGACAACGTGCAGGGTGCAACGGACCTTGGCGTTCTGTCCCACACGCTTCCGGGTTACTACGGTCTTTCGGCCGGTTCCTGGGGTCACTGGGCGCGCGTTTGGGGAGAAGATCCGGAATGGCTGAGTGGCCAGTTCGACAAGCTCACTGGCGCCGATGGCAAGGAAAAGTCGCTTCAGAACCTCACTGGTATTCCGGTGTCGCGCTGGATCGACGGTATCCTCGAAGATCCCGAAAACATGGATCAGCCCAACAATGTCCGGGCCATGGTTCTTTGGGGTCACGCGCCGAACTCTCAGACCCGTATGACGGAAATGAAGACGGCTATGGAGAAACTGGACATGCTGGTCGTGATCGACCCGTTCCCGACAGTTTCGGCCGTACTGCATGACCGTGAAGACGGTGTGTATCTGCTTCCGGCATCCACTCAGTTCGAAACACATGGCTCTGTTACTGCCTCGAACCGCTCTATCCAGTGGCGCGAGCAGGTGATCGATCCGTTGTTCGAATCCAAGCCTGATCACGAGATCATCGGTTTGTTTGCGAACAAGTTCGGCTGGGCAGATCGGTTCTTCCGCAATATCGAGATGGAAGACGAAAACACGCCGGTTGTTGAGAGTGTCACGCGAGAGATCAACGCGGGTATGTGGACGGTGGGTTACACCGGCCAGTCGCCCGAGCGGATCAAGCTGCACATGGCAAACCAGCACACCTTTGATCGCACGACGCTTCAGGCCGTTGGTGGCCCGGCGGATGGTGATTACTACGGTATGCCGTGGCCATGCTGGGGAACAGCCGACATGAAGCACCCGGGTACGCCCAACCTCTATGACATGTCCAAGCCTGTCGCAGAGGGTGGTCTGACTTTCCGTGCACGTTTCGGCGTGGAACGGGACGGTGACAACCTGTTGGCCGAAGGCGTCTACTCGGTGGGATCGGAAATCCAGGATGGATATCCCGAATTCACCATGCAGATGCTGATGGACCTGGGTTGGGACGGTGATCTGACCGACGAGGAACGCGCGGCAATCGATGCTGTCGCGGGTCCGAAAACCAACTGGAAGACCGACCTGTCGGGCGGCATCCAGCGGGTTGCAATTGCACATGGTTGCGCGCCCTTCGGGAACGCGAAGGCCCGTGCCGTTGTCTGGACCTTCCCCGATCCGGTTCCGGTCCACCGCGAACCGCTCTACACCAACCGTCGCGATCTGGTCGAAGACTATCCGACCTACGAAGATCGCAAGTTCTACCGTCTGCCGACCATGTATGCGTCGATCCAGAAGCAGGACTTCAGCAAGGATTATCCCATGATCCTCACATCCGGCCGTCTGGTCGAATATGAGGGTGGTGGCGATGAGACTCGTTCGAACCCCTGGCTGGCCGAACTGCAGCAGGACATGTTTGTCGAAATCCACCCGCGTGATGCCAACAACCTTGGTGTGCGGGACGGCGAACAGGTCTGGGTCGAAGGACCGGAAGGCGGAAAGGTCAAGGTTATGGCAATGGTAACCGAGCGGGTCGGAGAAGGCGTTGCCTTCATGCCGTTCCACTTTGGTGGTCATTTCCAGGGTGAAGATCTGCGGTCCAAATATCCGGACGGCGCAGATCCCTACGTGCTTGGTGAATCCACCAACACCGCCCAGACCTATGGCTATGATTCAGTGACCCAGATGCAAGAGACCAAAGCGACTCTTTGCAAAATCTGGGCAGCGTAAGGAGGAAAGAGAATGGCAAGAGCAAAGTTTCTCTGCGACGCCGAGCGCTGCATTGAATGCAACGCCTGTGTCACGGCCTGTAAGAACGAGCACGAGGTGCCTTGGGGCATCAACCGGCGCCGTGTTGTGACGATCAACGACGGTAGCCCGGGTGAGCGTTCGATTTCTGTAGCTTGCATGCACTGTTCAGACGCGCCTTGTATGGCCGTCTGCCCGGTGGACTGCTTCTATCAGAATGAAGAAGGCGTGGTGCTGCACTCCAAGGACCTGTGCATTGGCTGTGGCTACTGCTTCTACGCGTGCCCCTTCGGTGCGCCGCAGTTCCCGCAGGCTGGCAACTTCGGTTCCCGTGGCAAGATGGACAAATGTACCTTCTGTGCCGGTGGCCCCGAGGAAACGCACTCGACCGAAGAGTTCGCCAAGTACGGACGCAACCGGATCGCAGAAGGCAAACTGCCAATCTGCGCCGAGATGTGTTCGACCAAAGCCCTGCTGGCGGGTGATGGGGATGTTGTGTCCGCCATCTACCGTGAGCGCGTGGTGGCCCGTGGCTTCGGCTCGGGTGCCTGGGGCTGGGGTTCGGCCTACGGTCAGCGCGACGGTTAAACACACTGCGGTGCCGCATCCGGCCTTGGCCGGGTGCGGCACCTGCGGATTGTTTGATCCAGATGCCAATATGCTCCGGCGCGGCAATCGCGCCGGGCATCTCAGAATTTCCTAGCCTGATTTCAAAATGGAAATCGGCTCAGACACATCAAAAAACCGAGGACAGCTTTCTGTCCCATCGCTTCGCCACAAGAGGACCCCGATGCGCGCTCTTCTCTGCTTGATTGCTCTATGTTTCGCCGTGTCCCAGCCTGCACTGGCTCAGGACACCACAGCCGAGGTCGATACTGGGGCCGCGGCTGTCGATCGCAGTGCCACCGGTGGTGCCCAGACACTCGAAGATATTCTGCGACGTCAGCGGGGCGAAGAAGTGGCCCCACGCGGCGACGCTGAAATTGACGACGGATCTGCCGCGGCAATGGTCGGACAGTTGGCGCCGCTTGGCGGCGCATCGGATTCCGAAGTTTGGCGCGCGCTGCGTTATGGCTATGACGGGGTCGAGGTCAGCTCCGGTGGGTCCGTTGGACGGGTCCTGATGCAGGATGGCGGCATGTGGTGGTATGAATTCCGCGCTGGCCCTCTGTCAAAATACGGCGGCTGGTTGCTGCTCGGCACCATTGGGTTCCTCTTCGTTTTCTTTTTGCTGCGCGGGCGGATTCGGATCGACGGCGAAAAAACCGGCAGCACTGTCACACGGTTCCAGTTCATCGAACGCTCTGCGCATTGGTTGCTGGCAGGTTCGTTCCTGCTGCTCGGGTTTACCGGCCTGTTTGTGAAATATGGCCGTGAACTGATCGCACCGCTCATTGGCAAGGATATGAATGCCACCTTGTTGCTGGCGTCCAAGTTTGTTCACAACAATGTCGCCTGGGCCTTTATGCTGGCGCTTGTCATGGTGTTTTTCATGTGGGTTTGGCACAATATTCCAAACCGTCACGACCTGACCTGGTTTGCGCAGGCGGGCGGTATCGTTGGCTCCAAGCACCCACCTGCCAAGAAGTTCAACGCCGGGCAAAAGATCATCTTCTGGAGTGTGATCTTGCTGGGCGGGTCGATTTCCGTTTCCGGCTTGTCACTGCTGTTCCCGTTCGAATTGCCGCTCTTTGCCAAGACTTTTGTGGTTCTCAACGATATCGGTGTGCCGGGCTGGTTGGGTATGGCGCCGTTCCCGGTCGAGTTGTCCCCGCAGGAGGAAATGCAGTTCGCACAGCTTTGGCATGCGATTGTCAGTTTTGTCCTGATGGCGATCATCATCGCGCACATCTACATCGGCTCTGTCGGGATGGAAGGTGCATTTGATGCCATGGGCAGTGGTGAAGTGGACGAAGCCTGGGCCCATCAGCACCATTCCATCTGGCTCGAAGAGGTCAAGGCCAAGGAACAGGCCGGCCCGAAAGACGCAACCCCGGCGGAGTAACCCGGTGCTGCGCGGTCTGATAGCCGCCCTTGTCTTGTGGGCAGCGCCTGCTTTGGCGCAGGAGTTCAGCACGCTCAAAGGACATGGCGGGCCAATCATGGGACTTGCGGTGTCACCAGACGGGCAGATCGCAACCGCGAGTTTCGACAATTCGGTGGGGCTATGGGATGGCCGCACACCCACTTGGCTGGAAGGGCATGATGCGGCAGTCACGGCGATCACATTTGGACAGCAAGGGCAGCTTGTGACCGGCGGCGACGATTTCGCCATCCTGCTCTGGGATCAGGAAACAGGGCAGGGGGCCCGGATCGGTCAGCACAAAGGCAAAGTGACGTCATTGGCCCTGTCGCCGGAAGGATCCTTTGTCGTGTCGGGAAGCTGGGATGGCAGCGTCATGATCTGGCCGTTGGACGGTTCCGGTGATCCTGTGGAACTGCCCTATCCGGGGGCTGGCGTCAGCGCGGTTGCCTTGTCTGAAAGTGCAAAGGATCTCTATGTTGCCACGTCGCAGGGTCGATTGCTGGCCTATGATCTGACAGATCGGGGCACGCCGAATGTTCTGGCGCGTCATGGTTTCGGCATCAACCGCTTGGCTCTTGGCCCGGGGTGGATTGCCTATGGCGCGGTGGATGGTGGAACCCGCGTGCTGGATTTGAAAACAGGCGAGCAGATCCGGGATTTCACTTTGGACCGAAGGCCCATCCTTGCCATGACTTACCATGCGAGCACGCAACAAATCGCGGTTGGTGATGGCGAAGGCTATATCATGATGATCGATGCCGAACGCTGGCGTATCAGCCATGATTTCCGTGCCGCGCGTCGCGGCCCTGTCTGGGCGCTGGCTTTTTCGACCGATGGTGCGGTGATCCATGCTGGCGGGATCGATGATCTGGCCTACAGCTGGCCGGTTGCTGCGCTCGACAGTTTCAACGCCGAAATGGGACAAGAGCGAAGCTTTCTTCGCGATGCCGCCTCGATGCCAAATGGCGAGAGGCAGTTCATGAGAAAGTGTTCGATATGCCATGCGCTGGATGCCGGGCCGTCCCGAAAGGCGGGGCCGACATTGCATGGTGTCTTTGGGCGCAATGCGGGATCTGTCGACGGGTACCCCTATTCGCCGATCCTAACGGGGTCGGACATCGTGTGGAATGACGAGACGATAGATGCGCTGTTTGACGAGGGTCCGGATCACTATATTCCGGGCTCCAAAATGCCGATGCAGGTGATCGCCAAGCCCAATGACCGGGCCGATTTGATCGCCTTTTTGAAAGAGGCCACGCAATAGTCGCGGCCAGAGCAGGGGAGAGAATTGAATGAAATCGGTTGTTACCGGACTTGTCCTTATGGTGCTTGTCTCTTTGGGCGCGTATTTCACGCTGCAACAAATGGGATATTCATCCGAAGATACATTTTCAGGCCCTTCGGTGCGCCTCGACTAAGGTTGTCCTGAACGATGCGGATCGGGAAAGTGTCGCAGCTATGCCGCCCAGTGAGGCGTGTTAGGGTCAAGGAATGAACGACAAAGACGACTATGGCAGCGATCTGGAACGCGCTTCGATCCTCGTGATCGATGATGAACCGGGTATGCGCAATTTCCTGACCAAGATTCTGGAGCCACGCGCCAAAAGAGTGGAACAGGCTTCCAGCCCGGCAGAGGCCAGCCAGCGACTGGATGAATCCCATTTTGATCTGGTGATCGTCGACAACATCATGCCCGGCAAGACGGGTCTGGACTGGATCACCGAACAGCGCCGCAAGGGCTTTTTCGCCGATGTCATAATGATCACCGCCTATGCGGATCTGGACGTGGCAATTGCAGCCTTGCGCGCCGGGGTGAGCGATTTTGTTCTCAAACCGTTTCGGGCAAACCAGATTTTGGGCGCTGTGTCCCGGACGCTCGATCGCAAGATGCTGCGCCGGGATAACACACTGTTGCGCCATGCATTGTCGTCGGGCGACAACCATCCCCAGTTACTTGGAACGTCACCTGCCTTGGCCGAGGTTCGGCAAATTCTGGAAAGATTGGCGCCGCTTCCGACGCCCGTGCTTTTCACCGGGGCCAGCGGAACAGGCAAAGAGGTTGCTGCCCGCAGTTTGCACCAATTGTCGGATAGGGCAGGCAATCCTTTCGTGGCCGTGAACTGTGCCGCGATTGCGCCGGATCGGATTGCGCAGGATCTGTTTGGCGTTAGTGACGAAGGTGCGCAGCGCAAGGCGGGTTTGTTCCTTCTGGCGGATGGAGGAACATTGTTCCTCGACGAAGTTGCCCAGATGCCCGAAGCCGTTCAGGCAGCGCTCTTGCGTGTATTGGAAGATCAGCGCATCCGTCCTCTGGGTGCCGAACGGGACATTCCCCTGAATCTGCGACTGGCGTTTGCAACGAACATTGATCTGGCAACAGCCGTTGCTGATGGTCGGTTCCGGGCGGACCTTTATCACAGGATCAATGTGGTAAACGTACAAATGCCGCTGTTGCAGGATCGGTCCGAAGACATTGTCGAATTGGCTGCGCTCTTCATGAAGCAGTTTTCAACGCTGCTCGGCATGCCCGCGCTGGATTTGGACGAACAGACCTTGCTCAAGCTGCGCCGCTATGAGTGGCCGGGCAATGTGCGCGAGTTGCGCAATCTGATCGAACGGTCGGTTATCCTCGGGGCGTTTCCCAAAGACTTCGCGGGCAGTGGTTCCGTCACCGGCGCTCAGGCCATTGAGAACCTCGATCTCGTGATGCAGCGCCACATGGTGCATATTCTGGATTTATGCGATGGAAACCGGGCCGAAGCCGCCCGGCGTCTGGGGGTTTCGCGCAAGACCATCGACCGAAAGATGGCAGTCTGGGAAGGGTAGGGCCCAACCCGACAATGGCTCTGAAACCCTTCGGGCAAAAGTCGCACTGGAACCTTCACGTCGTGGCGCGGTCGTATTACTGTGAGGCCGCATCAACCAAAAACCATTGATTGGCGTAGTCTGAATTATTTTCCTAGACTCGTTTCGGCGGTATTTGCCGCTAGTCTTTCATCAGCTGCGCTGGCGGGGGGTCTGCAGACCGCTGCGGGCAAAACAGACTTGTCAGCCACCGATTGCGCCGTAAGAGCACTCGAAGCATTCAAAGCTCTTGGGGTCGAAAACGCCCGGACAAGCCAGAATCTGAAGAACTGGAAACCCGAAACCGCCGAGAAGGGCTCTTCCCGGACATTGTCCGTCTTTGGTGGTGCAAACGGTGTCTCGGCGTCAGTAATGTGCAAACCGTTTGAAGGAGACCTTGTCTTCTTCACGTCCACCGACTCGGAAAGCGTCGTTTCGGTGACCGCTCTTTGGAATGCGTTTTATGGCCTGAACTGATCCGCGCGTTTCTGGGACCGCTCATTTCAAAATGCGACCTGATCGCGCTTCTTGTGCCAGAACTTTCGGGAAACAACTGCAGAAACGGATGCTGGCAATTGCGCGCGTATGTCCTGCGACGCAAGCGTCCTATTTTCGGTCGCTCGTAGGTCTTGTATCGCGGGCCAGTGCTGCATAAACCGCCTGAGATACAAAGACAGGGGAGAGGGACATGACCAAGACTGTTGTGAATAGCTGGAACGAATGGGATCCGCTGAAACATGTGATCGTCGGGCGCGCAGATGATTGTCATATCCCACCCGAAGAACCAGCCCTGGACGCCAAGGTTCCCGAAGACAGCGACATGCGTGGTCAGTGGGGCAGGCGCCCACAGGAAACCATTGATCGGGCCAATGAATTGCTCGACAATTTCGCAGCTCAGCTTGAGGCGCGTGGCGTGCGGGTTGATCGCCCGGACTGCATTGATCATAGCCAGCCGGTTACCACGCCGGATTTCCACACGGACAGCCAGTTCGGATGCATGCCGCCCCGGGATGTACTGCTGACAGTTGGGTCGGAAATCCTTGAGGCAACGATGTCTTATCGCTGCCGTTGGTTCGAATATTTAAACTACCGCCCTTTGATGCAGCGCTACTGGGAAGAAGATCCGAACTTTCGCCACGAAGCGGCGCCCAAACCGCGTTTGACCGATGCGGATTATCATCCTGACTACCTGTCCGAAAAGATCGGTGAGGCCAAGCGGCTGGAATGGGCGGCCGAGAAGTTCTTTGTCACGACCGAGGAAGAGCCGCTGTTCGATGCCGCTGATGTTCTGCGGTTCGGCAAGGATCTGGTGGTGCAGCATGGCTTTACAACCAACCTCAAGGGCATCGAATGGATTCGCCGCCACTTCCCGGATCATCGGGTTCATGCGGTGAACTTCCCCGGCGATCCCTATCCGATCCACATCGACGCAACCTTTACGCCGTTGCGTCCCGGTTTGATCCTGAACAACCCGCAGCGCCGGTTGCCCCAAGATCAGCGCGAGATGTTCGAAAAGAATGGCTGGGAAATCGTGGATGCTGCGCAGCCGGCGCACAATCAGCCACCGCCGCTTTGCTATTCGTCGGTTTGGCTGTCCATGAACGTTCTGGTTCTGGACCCAAAGACGGTCTGCGTTGAAAAGTCCGAAGTCTATCAGGCCGAACAAATGGACAAGTTGGGTATGGAAGTCGTCGAGGTCGAATTGCGCGATGCCTACGCCTTTGGTGGCGGCCTGCATTGCTGTACCGCGGACGTCTACCGTGAAGGCAAGTGCGAAGACTACTTCCCCAACCTTTGACCGACGGGCGGCGCGCTATTGCGCCGCCATTTCCCGGCCTTCTGTCTGGGGTAGCCAAACTTCGAAAGCGGCCCCACCAGCCTCCAGGTTTTTCGCTGAAATGATCCCGCCGGCACGTTGAACAATGGTCTGGCTGATTGAAAGGCCCAGCCCGGTGCCTTCGGCTATTTTGGTGGTGTAAAACGGGTCAAATACCGAGGCGATGCGATCCGCCGGTATGCCAGGGCCAGTGTCCTGCACGGTCAAGCACGCACCGGGTACACCTTCTCGAGACTGTGGAGACACCTTCAAAGTCAGCCGGCCCTGATCGCCCATAGCCTGCAATGCGTTGACGATCAGATTGATGACGACCTGTTGCAGTTCTCCGGGATCAATTCGAACAGAAGGCACCTGATCCAGGACCGTAACGGTTTCGATCTGGCTGCGTGTGAGCATGTGTTCGACCAGAACAAGACAGTCCGCAACAATTGGAGGGATGTCGACCGCAGTCGCGGTTTCCGCGTATTCGCCGGGGCGGGCGAACTGCAACAGCTTTCCGACGATCGCGGAAATGCGTGTCACCTGTCGGTCGATCAGATCCAGCTCGGTCCTCACGGGTTCAGCCTTGTCAGCCAGCGTTTCGCGCATGACGTCCACATTTCCCTGAATCACGGCAACCGGGTTATTGATCTCATGCGCGACACCGGCGGTAATTTCGCCGATGGAGGCCAGTTTTTCGCTCATGACCAGCTGTTGAAAGGTCTGTTCCAGTTTGGCGTTTGCTTCGCGCAGTTCTGCGGTGCGCTGATCGACCCGTTCGTTCAATTCTCCGGCCCAAGTTCTGAGATCCCTGTCCCGATCCTGTATCTGGTTCAAAAGGCTGTCGAGGTGCGCCGCAACCTGACCGATTTCGTCGCGTGACCCGATGCTGCCGTTGCGTGCTGACAAATCGCCATCTTCAACCCTTTGCATGGTCTGGGTCATGCGTTCGAGCGGGGCAAAGATGCCACCGGCGAGCCACAGGAAAACCGGAACCGAAATGGCCAGAACCGCGATAAAAGCGCCGATCATCCAAAGGTAGGCTTCGCGTTTGGCAGCGGCAAAAGGTGCCTCCAGAAATCCGACGTAGAGCATGCCGACACGCTCGCCAAAGCTGTCGGTAATTGGCAGGTAACCCGAGATGTACCAGTCGTTCACAACAAAGGCCCGATCCAGCCAGGTTTGGCCCTTGTCCAATACGCCACTGCGGACAACAGCGGACACGCGAGTGCCAAGCGCGCGAACGTCTTCGAACAGTCGAACGTTTGTCGATACGCGCACATCCTCAAGAAACAGGGTCGCTGTGCCCTGACGTTCGCCACCAGTGACGGCGTTCAGATAGACCAGCGCGTTGATCGTATCGATAAAGTCCAGATTTCGGTTCAGGAGAATGCCGCCAACCAAAACGCCATCATGTCCGGGTACGCGCACAGGGGCGGCGGCGTGGACGACCATGCCGCGGTCTTCGACGGTTCTTTGTGTTGGAACGGCTGCTTCTGTTGCAATCAGCTGAATACGGGCGCGTCCTGCCAGTCTGCCCGGCAGCGCCTCAAGGTCTTTTGCGGCAAAGATATCAACGGCGGTGCGAGGCGTGCCCTGCAAAGCGGTTTGCACAACGGGCCACCGTTCAGCAGCGTCCTGTGCGGCGCCCCGTGGCAGGTAGTACAGAAAGTCGAGACCAAGCTCAGCGCGCTTGGTTTCGAAGAACTGGCCGGCCCGCTCGGGTTCCTGCATCAGGATGTTGGTAAAGTCCGCCGCTTCGGAAATGCCGCGCAAGTCCAAGCCGGTGCCTTCCATAATCCGTGCGAGATATTGCTCGGCAATGCGCAGGTCGCTTTCCACATTGGCAATCAGCACCTCGTCGTAGTCAGCCGTCCAGCGCGTCATTCCAAGAATGAGCAGCAAAGGCATGAGCACGATCAACGGCAGCAAGGCCAAGGTCAGCAATCGAAGGCGGACTGAGGTTAACATGGTTTGAAAAGCTTAGAGCAGGGCAGTCGATAACCGCAACAAAACACTGCCTGCAAAACCACACGCGAAATCCAGTGCGATTTCGCGTGTAATCCGTTTTATGTTAAGAATTGATCATGGTGCAGGTTGGATCCCGCCGGGTTTATCCAAACAGCGCCTTGAACCGATCTACACAGAGCCTGAAACCGTCTTCGAAATTTCCGTTTCCCGGATGGTAGACAGACTCCAGGCTGATGACACCATCATATCCGTCAAATCGAAGGGCGTCAGACAGAGGTTGGAACTGATCTGCCAGCTGTCCTTCGCCCATTCTGCACACCTTCAATGTTGCGGATGGTGTGTCAACAATCACGTCCTTGATGTGAATGTGTCCGATGTAGCCATCCTTGGCGGTTTCATACCCCCTTGGATAAGCCTCTTCGTGACACCAGCAGTTGTTGGCGGGATCCCACAGGATTTTCAGAACGTCCTTAGCATCGAGATCATCGATCAGTTTCCGGGCGGTCCAATTGGAATTGACCATCGTTCCGTTCCCCGTCTCCACCACGAGCGTTATGCCCGCGTCGCGCGCGACTTCGCAGGCCGGTGCAATCAGAGGCAAGGATTTATCCCACGCGCCGTGCGCAACATTCCATCGTTCGGCTCCGTTTTCACCCCAGAGGATTTGCTCTTTGCGATTGGTCATGATCCGAACCAATGGGCTGCCGACGACATGGGCCATTTCAATCACCCGGCGCAGTGCGTCCATGTGTTTGGTGTGCAACGCGTCACCGGGCGTGTTGTCAGTGGTCATCCCGGCAAAGATGTGTCGAGACAGACAGGAAACCGGTTTGCCCCGATCCCGCAGCAGCGCATCAATCTCGCGAATTTCCTGCGCTGAGTGATCGCCGACTTCTGTGTCGCCAACGAATTGCAGTTCTGCATACTCCAGCCCGAATTCATCCATCACATCCAGCGTGTGTTTCAAATCTCGGCTAATGCCATCACAAATAACGCCCAGTTTCATTGTGCGCCCTCCCTGTGCAGCTCCGCGCCAACGATTTGCTCGATCACCTTGGTGCAGGCCCAATTGTCCCCATCCGGGAAGCGCGATTTACCGGCATGAAAGATTTGCATGGCTGTGGATGCCATCTGCATGGGCACTTCCAGTTCCTGCGCCAGATCCATTGAGATGGTCAGATCCTTGTGCATTGTCCCGATGCCCGAGCCCGTGTTCTCAAATTGCCGGTCGATGATGTTTTCCAGCGCCGTGTTCGTGCATCCGCATCCCGCGCCACTGGTTGAGAAAACCTTGTAAAGGTCATCGCCACTGACACCGGCCTTGGCAGCCAGCACGCTTGCTTCGAACGTTGCAGAAAAGATCGATCCGATCAGGGTTTGCAGGCAGGCTTTGACTGTTTGGCCCATGCCCGGTTCTTTCCCGATCCGATGAATGGTGCCTGATACGGCCTGCATCACGGGTGCAAACCGGTCCAGAATGTCATCGGGCGCCGCAGCCATCATCGTCAGCGTTCCGGACTGAGCACCGTGGAACCCGCCTGAAACCGGGCTGTCGATAAGAAAAAGCCCAGTGCCCCGCATCGCCGCGCCGATTTCACGGGCCTCCCGGGGTTTGATTGTTGCCGTCAAAAGAACTGCACCGCCATCGACCATGGAACTGATCAAGCCATTGGGCCCGAGGATCACCTCTTTTGCCTGATCTCCGTTCATTACCATGACAAAGACAGCATCTGACGCCGCGCCGACCTCTGCCACGGTCTTTGCCGGATTGCCGCCCATATCCTGAAATGCGGTCATTCTCATTTCACTCAGATCAAGGCCTGATACTTCGAATCCATTGTCCAACAGGTTTTTGGCGAGGCCCGAACCCATGTCTCCCAAACCAATAACGCCTGCGCGCATCGCTCTGTTCCTTTCCAAATTTTCAACCTTGGGGTTTCAGGCGCGACTTGCGCCGGACCGGTCCGGAAGACACCCCCGATCCTGAAACAGGTGACCGATGCAGGCCTATCCCTGCGGCCCAAATCATGGGGTCCCTGTTTTCTTTTGGTCTTTAGCGCGTGTTCATGGCCGGACCAAAAGACATGAAAAGGATGCCTGATCTGCGTGTTCAGTCAAGTATTTTGCTTGGGAGCCAAATCACCGATCGACGCCTCGGCCGGGGTTGCGGGTTGGTTGCGCCTTGTACGGGCAGTCGCAGGCAAAGGCGTATCAAACGCGTAAGTGGGATCGTCCTGTTGCCGGCGCCACGTTTCCAGCATTTCCCGCCACGCTTCGAGCAACGTTCGGGGCCGCGGCATGTCATCTGCAATTTCAGCAGCAAGTGCTGGCAGGTTGTAGCATGGAACTCCGGCAAACATGTGATGTTCGGCGTGCCAGTTCATGTGCCAGTACAGAAATGCGATGGGCTTTGGCAAAGTAATGGAGCGCGTGTTTTTTCGAAAATCCGCATTGTCTGCCATCAGTCCGCAATGTTGCGTCAAACCCAGAGCATAGCTGAGCCAGTTTGCAATGTAGCTTGGCATTGTCAGGATCAGCACAAGAACCCACTGACCAGTCCATGCGGAAACGAAAAAAACACCCAGATGAAAGGCCAGTTGAATCCGGGACCAGATCATTGATTTTCGTCTCTGTTCCGGCAGAATTTCATGGAGCGCACCAAGCCATTCATTGGCGGGATACTGTGTTGGCCCTTGTCGTCCGAATGCATCGAGGACAGTCAGATAGATTGTCGACAGCAGCCCACCTTTGCCAAATGTCCGGCCTGGCATTGTCAGCAAATTAAGTGTGAACATCTGTAGCAGAAAGGTCCGCCCGACATTCGGATGCAGCGGTAGAAGCACCTCGCGGTCGCCGTCTGGATGCAAGGTGTACCGGTGGTGGTAGGTGTGACTGGCGGCATAATCGAACGGGTTCCACCAGCTGATGAGACAGAACAAATAAAGAAAAGCCGAGTTCAGCCATTTGGTCTGAAACACGGTTCCGTGGCCAAGTTCGTGGACGGCAGTGCCTTTGAAAAACGAAGCAATCGTGCCGTGCAGGAAAAGCGCGAGGAAAAAAGCCAGCCAGGCACCGTTAAGCCAGCTGAAATAGACCGCGCTGCCGGACAAAACAAACAGCGCCAGATGCCCGCCGGCTTGCAGCCAGCCTTTTTGGTCACTGCGCTTTGAAAACGCTCTGAAGCGCTCAGGAGACATCTTGGACCGATACCACTGAACATTCAGTACTTCAGTTGCATCGGCCAGTGGTGGGTGCTCTGACATGTCTCCGCCCCCCTGCAAAAATCATGTGTCCATGCACAAAGCCTAGCGGCTATCGCAGGACCAGTACAGCGCAGGGTGCCCGCCGAACCACGCGAGATGTGGTGGACCCAAGAAAATAGTCTTCGACGCCGGGCTTGTGCGAATTGATCACAATCAGATCCGCGCTTGTCTCGGCCGCCAAATCAGGGATGGCAACGCCGGGTTTTCCTGTGAGCACCGAAACCGCAAGCCCGTCCTGCCCTTTGGCAATGTCTTTCAGGCGTTTTTTAAGGGTCTCACGAATATGCTCGGCTGGTTTTACAGCCGCGTATTCAGCGACATAGGCAGGCACGTCTTCAAAGACTGCGACCAAGGTCATCGTGCCACCCGGTGCCAGAAGCTAGCGGGCGGTATCAATCGTCGCTTTGACGTCTATTTCGTGATCCAGCGCTATCGGGATCAATATGGATTTGAACATGGGGCTATCCTCAAAAAAGCCAGGCGCATGAGGACGCCTGGCTTTGATCTGGTGTTATGTCGCAACGTGGCTGACGTCTTTGTCCGGCGAGTAGATGTCCAGAATGTTCCAATGCCCCGTGGTCGGCGTGGGGTTGTTGATCATCGGAACATCGAGAACGGTTGGCTTGCC
>JAHDIS010000034.1 GCA_020630695.1 Paracoccaceae bacterium
AATGGGCCCCCGGACTGCCAAAAACACGATCCGGCAAAATCATGCGACGCATCCTGCGGAAAATCGCAGAAAACGACTACGGAGCCCTCGGAGACACATCAACGCTCGCCGAACCTCAAGTCGTCGAAGAACTCATCAATAACAGAATGAACCGGGGTTAAGCCGATGATGGACGGAACCCAAACCCCGACCACGGCGCCCGTTTTGATCCTGTTGGGGCCTCCGGGCGCAGGCAAAGGCACGCAGGCGCGCATGCTGGAGGAGCGCTTTGGACTGGTGCAACTGTCCACCGGCGATCTGTTGCGCGCAGCGGTCGCTGCTGGCACCGAGGCCGGCAAAGCCGCCCAGGCCGTCATGGAGGCCGGCGATCTGGTCAGTGACGACATCGTCATAGCCATTCTGCGTGACCGGCTGTTGGACGCAGATTGCGCCAAGGGCGTGATCCTTGACGGATTTCCGCGCACAACCGTTCAGGCCGAGGCGCTGGATGGCTTGCTGGCCGAAAGCGGTCAGAAGATCAACGCAGCCATCAGCCTCGAGGTTGATGATGCCGCCATGGTTACCCGCATCAGCGGGCGCTTTACCTGCGCGGCCTGCGGCGAGGGCTACCACGACCAGTTCAAGCGCCCGGCCTTGACCGGAAATTGCGACAAATGCGCGGGCACCGCGTTCAACCGCCGCGCGGACGACAATGCCGAAACAGTCGCAAGCCGCCTTCAGGCCTACCACGCCCAGACAGCGCCGCTGATCGATTTCTACACCAAACAAGACGCGCTGATCGGCATCGATGCCATGGGCGACATCGAAACTATCGCGGGCGAACTGGCCGCGATCGTGAAAACGGCCACTGCCTGAGCGGTGGCTTTGCGCCCTGTCTCGCAGGGCTTCAGGAGGAAGAGGAGGACCGCGATGGCGGATCAAACATCTCAATCAGCGCGCAGCGCCGAAAAGTCCGATGCGGGCTATTGGGCGGCAAACGTGCGTATCATTCTCGTCTCGCTGGTGATCTGGGCGGTGGTGAGCTTTGGCTTTGGCATTCTGCTGCGCCCTGCCCTGTCCGGCATCAGTGTCGGCGGCACCGATCTGGGCTTCTGGTTTGCGCAGCAAGGATCGATCCTGGTCTTTCTTGGCCTGATCTTTTTCTACGCCTGGCGGATGAACAAACTGGACCGTGAATTCGGCGTCGAGGAGGAATGATCATGGATCAGTTTACCATCAACCTGCTGTTTGTGGGCGCGTCCTTTGCGCTCTACATCGGCATCGCGATCTGGGCCCGCGCCGGTTCCACATCGGAATTCTACGCTGCGGGTCGCGGCGTTCACCCGGTAACCAACGGGATGGCGACAGCCGCAGACTGGATGTCGGCCGCCTCCTTTATTTCGATGGCCGGCCTGATCGCCTTTACCGGCTATGACAACAGCTCGTTCCTGATGGGCTGGACCGGCGGCTACGTGTTGCTGGCTCTGCTGCTGGCCCCGTACCTGCGCAAATTCGGCAAGTTTACCGTGTCCGAATTCATCGGGGACCGTTTCTACAGCCCCACCGCGCGGGTTGTCGCCGTGATCTGTCTGATTGTCGCCTCGACAACCTATGTGATCGGTCAGATGACCGGTGTCGGCGTGGCCTTTGGCCGTTTCCTTGAGGTTTCGAACACAACCGGCTTGTTGATCGGTGCTTGTGTGGTTTTCGCCTATGCCGTTTTCGGCGGCATGAAGGGTGTGACCTATACGCAGGTTGCTCAGTATGTCGTTCTGATCATGGCCTACACGATCCCGGCAATCTTTATTTCGCTGCAACTGACCGGAAACCCGATCCCGGCTCTTGGACTGTTCGGTGATCACGCGTCCTCCGGCACACCACTGTTGCAGACCCTGGATCAGATCGTTTCGGAACTGGGCTTTAACGAATACACAGCCCACCATGCTGACACGTTCAACATGGTTCTGTTCACGCTGTCGCTGATGATCGGTACCGCTGGTCTGCCGCATGTGATCATGCGCTTTTTCACCGTTCCCAAGGTGGCCGATGCGCGCTGGTCCGCAGGCTGGGCGTTGGTGTTCATTGCCCTTCTTTACCTGACAGCACCTGCTGTGGGTGCGATGGCGCGTCTGAACATCACCGAAATGATGTGGCCCAATGGCACATCCGGTGAGCCGGTTTCGGTCGAGATGATCGAAAGTGATGCCCGCTACGACTGGATGGCGACATGGCAGCAAACCGGTCTTCTGGGCTGGGAAGACAAAAACGGTGACGGCAAGATTGCCTATTTCAACGACAAGGACGCAGACACCGTAGCCAAGGCAGAAGCGGCTGGCTGGGGCAGCGAAAACGAGCTGACCAAGTTCAACCGTGACATCCTTGTGCTTGCCAACCCAGAGATCGCCAACCTTCCGGGCTGGGTGATTGGTCTGGTGGCCGCAGGCGGGCTTGCAGCGGCACTCTCCACTGCTGCAGGCTTGCTTCTGGCGATTTCTTCGGCTGTCTCGCACGACCTGATGAAGGGTCAGCTGACCCCGAATATCTCGGAAAAGGGTGAACTGCTCTCCGCTCGGATCGCAATGGCCGTGGCGATTGCAGTGGCCACGTACCTGGGTCTCAACCCTCCGGGCTTTGCGGCTCAGACCGTGGCGCTTGCCTTTGGTCTGGCGGCGGCATCGATCTTCCCGGCGCTGATGATGGGCATCTTTACCAAGGTGAACAACAAAGGCGCAGTGGCGGGCATGCTGGCCGGTCTGATCGTGACGCTGATCTACATCTTCCTGCACAAAGGTTGGTTCTTCATCCCCGGAACCAACAGCTTTACCGACGCCGATCCGCTGCTTGGCACGATCAAGTCGACAAGCTTTGGTGCAATTGGTGCGATGATCAACTTTGCGGTTGCCTTCACCGTGTCCAAGATGACCGCTCCGATCCCGGCCGAGATCGAAGAACTGGTCGAAAGCGTACGTGTGCCGCGTGGCGCAGGTGCGGCGGTGGACCACTAAGCCAGATGCCGGGTCATCGTTCCCTCCTTGACCCGGCCCATGCCCTTACGTCCCGCCCTGCGCTATGCTGGGCGGGACGTTTTCTTTTCTGAAGGTCTGTCATGCCAATCGACACTCCAGCCATTGCCCGTTTTCTGGCATCAGTGCATCCCTATGATGCACTGCCACAAGATGCCCTGACGGAGCTGATCCCGGCCTTTCAAACGCTGCGGGTTGATGCAGGGCAGCCGATCTACAGCCGCGGCGATGCCCTGCCCGGCCTGTATCTGATCGACGCCGGACAAGTCGAAGTGCGCGACGAAAACGACGTCACCGTTTCAATCCTCGGGCCACGCAACTCGTTTGGGGAACGCGGTCTTTTACGGGACGGGATCGCCGTCACATCTGCGGTTGCCACCGAACCCGCGTCCCTGCTGCTATTGCCCAAAGCTGATTTCGACACCTTGCTGGCCGAACACGAACCCGCCCGGCGTTTCTTTGACCGATCCCGGCCCGTTCGGGTGCAAGCCAACAATCTGGCCACCAGTCGCGTCGAAACCTTGATGGCCCGTACACCGGTAACCTGCGGGCCCCAAACCACCGTACAAGGCGCGGCTGCCTTGATGGCCGAACACCATGTGTCATCCATCTGCGTTGTGGAAGACGACAGGCTGTCAGGCATTGCAACGGTCCGGGACCTGTCGGGCAAGGTGGTGGCCAAAGCTCTGCCCTTTGACACTCCGATTACCGAGGTCATGACCACAAATCCATTTTCGCTGCCGCCAAGCGCAATCGGATCAGACGTATTGCATGCCATGATGGAACGGCGCATCGGGCACATCCCGGTCACAGAGGCCGACATGTTGGTGGGCATCGTGACCCAGACTGATCTGACCCGGTTTCAGGCCGTCAACTCGGCCGAACTGGTGGCTGACATCGCCCGCGCCGCAAGCGCCGATGAGATGGCCAAGGTCACCGCCCGCATTCCACAATTGCTGGTCCAACTGGTAGCAGGCGGCAACCGGCACGAAGTTGTCACGCGCCTGATCACAGATGTGGCCGACACCTGCACCCGCCGCCTGCTTGCTCTGGCCGAACAATCGCTGGGGCCGCCGCCGGTGCCCTACCTCTGGCTGGCCTGTGGCAGTCAGGGGCGGCAGGAACAGACTGGCGTGTCCGATCAGGACAATTGTTTGATTTTGGACGATGCGGCCGAGGCCGAACACATGGCCTATTTCGAGACCCTCGCCCGCTTTGTCTGCGACGGGCTGAACACCTGCGGCTACATCTATTGCCCCGGTGACATGATGGCGACCAACCCGCGATGGTGCCAACCGGTGCGGGTCTGGCGCGACTACTTCCGCGGCTGGATTGCCAAACCGAACCCCGAAGCACAAATGTTGGCGTCAGTCATGTTCGACCTCAGACCAATCGGCGGCACCACATCGTTGTTCGAAAACATTCAACATGACACGCTGAAAGCCGCATCGAAAAACTCGATTTTCGTGGCGCATATGATCGCCAACGCGCTCAAACATCAACCGCCACTGGGTTTGCTGCGCGGGTTCACCACCATTCGTTCGGGCGAGCATAAGAACCAGCTGGATCTCAAACACAACGGTGTTGTTCCAGTTGTTGATCTTGGCCGCATCTACGCACTTCAGGGAATGATCGAGCCTGTGAACACACGGGCGCGCCTTGAAGCAGCCATAGCGGCAGGGGTGCTCAGCCAGTCAGGCGGGCAGGATTTGCTGGACGCCTATGATCTGATTGCGGAAACACGGCTGGAACGGCAGGCTGATCAAATCAAAGCAGGCGCCAAGCCAAACAACTATCTGACGCCCGCCGATCTGTCAGACTTTGAGCGAAGTCATTTGCGCGATGCATTTGTCGTGATCAAATCGCTGCAATCGGCTGTTGGACATGGCAAAGGGATGCTGTCCTAAGACGGCAACGGGAGGAATGGGATGTTTCTGGAATTGATTGCCGTAATCGTTGCGGGCCTTGCCGGGGCCGGTGCAATGATGCTTCTGGCCCATATGTCAGGTGGACGTCTGCCAAAGTGGCTGGTGCCTGTGGGTGCCGGGGCCGCCATGCTGGCGGCTGCCATTTCCAGCGAATACGGCTGGTACGACAGAACCGCCAACGCTCTGCCCGAAGGGCTCGAAGTTGCGCAAACCCGCCCGTCCAAGGCGCTCTGGCGTCCCTGGACCTATGCGATCCCGATGATCGACGGGTTTGTCGCGGTGGATCGCGCGAACCTGCGGCCCAATTCCCAGCGCGACGATCTGTTTATGGCAGACCTCTATTTCTACGGTCGCTGGAAACCCGTGCAGGCTGTCGAGGTCATCGTGGATTGCGCCCAGGGCCGCCGCGCCGATCCCGCGCTCGGAGATGGCAGCCCGCCGGTCTGGCGGGATGTCGGGCAAAACGATCCTGTAGTCAAAACAGTCTGCTCAGAGAGTTGATCCATGGAAAAGCTCAGCCTCCGACTGCGCATATTCCTGTTCTTTTCGCTGATCGCACTGGGCGGCACGGCTCTGTCGCTGGCTGCGATTTGGGTCGGCTACCAGCGCGCGCTTTCTACGGATCTGCAAAACGGCTTTCTGCTGGCCGGGATCCTTTCGGCGTTTGGATTGGTTGCCCTGAGCGCATCGATCTGGCTGCTCTTTGACGAAAACGTTGCAAAACCCATTGAACACCTCGCCGCCGATTTGCGCACTAGGGCGCATGCCGGCGTGGACGAGGCCTTACAAACTGGTTCAGCCCGTTATCTCGGTGATCTTGCGCCCGCGGCGCAGGCGGTTAGCGATGCGCTCAGTCAAAATGCGCTCGGATCGGCAGATCGCATCGCAAACGAGACTGCAAGGCTGGCGCAGGAAAAGGCACAGCTAACTGCCCTGCTCACGGAAATCCCGATGGCCACTCTACTGATTGGAACCAACGATCAGATTGTTTTGTATGATGGTCAGGCCGCAGACATACTGGCTCAGGTCAGTGCGCCGCGTCTGGGCGCGATGGTAACCGACTACTTTGAGCCCGGCGCGCTGCTGAGCGCCAAACGGAAAATGGAAAAGACAGGCCGGGACGTTGAGGTCACCGCGGAAACACGGACCGGGCAGGATCTGAACGCCACGCTCAAGCCGCTAGAGAGCGGCTTCATTATGATCATGGAAGCCCCCACGGTTGAGCTGGCGCCGGACGCGGCACGGCCTTTGGTTTTCGACTTTTCGTTGATGTCGCGCAAGGTTCCCGAAGCCACGCAGGATAGTGCTTTGCGTGATCTGGTGTTTTGCGTGTTCGATACGGAAACCACCGGGCTTTTGCCTCACAAGGATGAGATCGTTCAGATCGGCGCGCTGAGGGTCGTGAACGGGCGCATCATTGAAGCCGAGCAAATCAATCAGCTGGTTGATCCCGGCCGCCCGATCCCGCCTGCATCAACCAAGGTGCATCATGTCACTGATGCCATGGTCGCAGGGCAGCCCGACATCGTGACCGCAGGCCGGGCCTTCCATGCCTTTGCCAAAGGTGCCGTCATTGTTGCACATAACGCCCCCTTCGACATGGCCTTTTTGCACAGGCACAAGGCGGAGATGCAGGTGGCATGGGACAATCCGATCCTCGACACGGTCTTGCTGTCAGCGGTTTTGTTCGGCGCCAGCCAAAAGCACACGTTGGATGCGCTTTGCGACCGTTTGGGCATTACGATCCCTGCGCATCTTCGGCACTCCGCGCTGGGTGATGCACAGGCCACCGCCGAAGCTTTGGTCAAGATGTTGCCGATGCTCGAAGCGCGCGGGCTGCGTACCTTTGGCGAGGTGATCGCAGAAACGCGCCGGCACGGACGCCTGTTGCAAGACCTGAATTAACGATCAGATCCTCGGTACTGCGCCAACGAAATGCCTTGCTCCACGCAATCGAGCAGCGTTTGAGAAACCCGCCAGACCAGCGGGTCTTCCTGCGCAAGCACCTGAAGACGTTTAACAATCTGGGGTACCCCGAGTTGATCAGCGTAGTGCATCAACCCGCCGCGCCAGCGCGGGAACCCATAGCCGAAAACGGTGACCAGATCGATGTCGCGCGCATTTTGGGCAATCCCCTCATGCAAGATATCTGCGGCTTCGTTGATCATCGCCAGAACCAGACGTTCCTCAATCTCGGGCTCGCTGTAGTCCACCCTGCTGATGCCCGCGAAATGCGCTTCTTCGACCGCCAGATCTGCAACAATCGGATCTTCGACCTTTCCGTTGCCGCCGGGATATCGATACCAGCCTGCCCCTGTCCTACGGCCCAGTTTTCCCAATTCGACCATACGATCAGCGATTGGAATATAGCGTCGGTTCGGATCGCGTGTGGCGTCCTGCCTGCGACGATTGGCATGGGCGATATCGAGCCCTGACAGATCCTGCGCCTCGTAGGGTCCCATGGCGTATCCAAAGGCAACCATGGCTTCATCCACTTCCCATGGGGTTGAGCCATCCATGAAAACTGTATCGGCAGCCTCGCGGTACCGCTGCAAAATCCGGTTTCCGATAAAGCCGTCGCAGACCCCCGCCAGAACCGGCACTTTGCGCAACGTCTTGGCCAGAGCATATCCAACCGCCAGAGCGGTCTCTGATGTGGCCTGCGCCCGGACAATTTCCAACAGCTTCATGATATGCGCAGGCGCAAAGAAGTGCAGACCCAGCACCCGGGACGGATCAGAAACGCCTGAAGCGATTTCGTTGATGTCGAGATAAGAGGTATTGGTGGCCAAAATGGCGTCCCGCGGCAAGGCCTGCTCAAGCGCCGTAAACACCGACCGCTTGACCTCCATGCTTTCAAACGCGGCTTCAATAGCCAGACCGGCCCCCGATGCAGCCTGAAAATCGTCACTCAGCGTCAGGCGGCTTTGCCGATCTTCGGCACCGGCCTGATCAATCAATCCGCGTTTGAGGCTGGCATCGATGATCTTGTTTACGTTGATGCGCGCCCGGTCCACAGCCTCTTGATCCACCTCAAGCAAGACCACACGCAGCCCGGCATTCAACAGCGCATAGGCGATGCCCGCGCCCATTGTTCCTCCGCCAACGACTGCAACCTGATCCAATGCCGGGGCCTGTGCCTGCAACCATTTTGGCGGTTTCGCAGCGCGCTCGGCAAAGAAGATATGGCGCAAGGCGCGTGCCTGATCACCGGTCCGCAAATCCAGAAATGTTTCGCGTTCACGGCTTAGTCCATCGGTCATCGAGGCCGCGCTGGTCAATTCGACCAGATCTATCGCCCTGAGCGGCGCGATCTGTCCGGCTGACTTTTTGGCAGCCAGAGTACGCGCATCGGCAATGGCCTGTTCGTTTGGCGCGGGCGCTGGCAGATCACAGATACGTTCAGCCAGTTCGAGCGTGCCGATATCCAGATACTGCGCCATTGCGACCGGGTCATCTGCGATACCATCAATCAGTCCGATGGCTTCCGCCTGCTGCGCCGTCACAGGTTTTCCGGTGGCGATCATTTCCAGCGCTCGGCGCAGGCCGATCAGGCGGGGCAGACGTTGGGTCCCACCGGCGCCCGGAACAACGCCCAATGTAACCTCTGGCAGGCCAATGGACGCGCCCGGTGCCGCGATCCGGTACCGGCATGCCAGAGCCAATTCGCACCCCCCGCCCAGCGCGACACCGTTGATGGCCGCCACCCATGGCACTTCGCAGGCTTCGATCTGTGCCACAACGTCAGGCAAATGGGGTTCAATCGGATCCGCATCGAATTCGCGGGCGTCCGCACCCGCTGCAAAGGCACGGCCAGCGCCGGTCAGAATAACCCGAGTCAAACCGGTTTCGGATCCGATCCCGGTCAGAACATCGATCAGGCCCTGACGCATTGCCTGCCCGATCGCATTGACCGGTGCGTTGTCCAACGTGACAATCAGCGCAGAGCCCACGCGTTTCGTTGTAACGGTCATTGGGAACTCCTGAATAACGACGCGTGCGTCAGCCGGTTATGCTGCGCTGGGTTTTCACCGAACGCGCAAAACCGCGGGTTTGAATGATTGCAACCAACAGGTCCAGTGCGGCTTCAACCGACTTGCCCGAGGTGTCGACCTGTGCGTGCGCCCGATCATAGAGCGCCTCACGCGCCCGAAGAATGCCGCGCAACTGCAACATCGCCTCGGGATTGCCTGCCATGGGCCGTTCGTCCCCCTGTGCCCGCACACGTAACATGTGGTCCTCGGGGCTGGCCTTGATCCAAATGGTATGAAACCCGGCCAGCAAACGGCTGTACGTGGCCGGCTCTGCGACAATGCCGCCTGCCACGGCCAGCATCACGCGATCATGCGAGGCGATCACTCGTTCAAGCGAGTCTGCCTCGAGCTTGCGGAAGCCTTCGGGCCCGTAGAGCGCCATGATTTCAGAGGCCGCCATGCCTGCCGAACGCTCGATTTCCTTGTT
The DNA here is from genome assembly GCA_020630695.1 of Paracoccaceae bacterium. GTDB lineage: Bacteria > Pseudomonadota > Alphaproteobacteria > Rhodobacterales > Rhodobacteraceae > Thalassococcus_A > Thalassococcus_A lentus. The sequence continues at coordinate 9,392 of JAHDIS010000034.1, forward strand.
CAGTTCAACAAAAGGCATAGACAGCGCCTCGCTCGCGCGTTGACCCAATGTTGATTTCCCGGCGCCGCGCAAACCTACCAGACAAATGCGTTCGGCCCGCTGCATTTCAGACGCATCCACACTCAGCGCGCGCAGAACATTTTCCTGGGTCTGCGCATCAGCGGCCTGAAACAGGCGCACGAGGCGCAAAATATCCGAACCCCAAGGATCGTCTTCGCTGATCAGCCATTCGAGCCGATGGTCAAGCGCATGGGCAACGCGCGTCAGCAGAGCAATGGAGATGTTGCCTTCGCCGCTTTCGAGCTGCGCCAGATACCGTGCGGACACGCCGGATCGCTGGGCCAAAATACGTCTGGGGATACCTTTGCGTTCCCGGGCCGCCCGCACACGTTCGCCGGCGCGCGCCATCACTTCGGACGCTGCGTCCTGCAGCGCATCCTCCAGTTCTGATTTGCCGCCCTCAGCTATCACGTGATGTCCTGTGTGCTTTTGAAATCATCTTGAACCCTGCAAACCACGGCGGCCAAACCCCCACGGATTTGGCCTAACTCTGTCCTGAATCCGGCAATAGCAGCAAGACAACATCGCGTATTTGTTTCGGGGGTGGCTGTTTGCGAAAGGCCCGTGCTTCGATGAAGACACACGTAAACCGCCCCTCGAAACAAAGCGTGTCATCCTGTTCGCCATCCACCCGAAACGTGATCGAGGTTTTGCCCAGTCTTTCCGGCCAGACATGGCATAGCAATCTGTGCCGTGGTGTGATGGGGCTCCGGAAATCCATTTCCAGCCGCACAAAGGGCGTGCCAACATTCAGGTCCAGTTCCATCTGGTACCAGCCCTCGCCCAAATGCTCTTCCCACCACGCATTGATCGCATCCAAGGCCCAGCCCGGAATATTACCGGTATAGGCAATCTTGGCCGGGTCGCAGTCGCCCCATGTGATGCGGATCGGATGAATGAACACCTGTTTTGGGCGTGCGGTCATCGATCAGCGTCGCTTTGCATTTTTGCAAGACTCAATAGGTCTCGACATGGTATCGCCCCTCTTCGCGCATGGTGTCGCGCAAAGCGCCCCACGGTTGACCGATGCTTTCCGCGATATTGGTCAAGGCGCGTTCAACCCCCTCTTCCATCCCGCGCAAACCGCAAATGTAGATATGCGTGTTTGGGTCAGCCAACAGATCAGCGACCTTGTCTTCTTCGGACATCATCCGGTCCTGAACGTATTCCTTGGTCTCGCCCTGACGCGAATAGACCAGATGCTGATCCAGCACCTCTGATGGAATTTTCTTGAGCGGGCCGAAATACGGCAGGGTTTCCGGGCTGCGCGCTCCGAAAAACAAGGTCATGCCCCCTTCGACTTCGTGCCCCGCACGTTGCCGCCGCATGGTAAAGGCCCGCATCGGCGCAGACCCCGTACCCGTACAAATCATCAGCAAGCGCGCTTTGGGGTCTTCGGGCAACAGGAACGTTGCCCCGAAAGGTCCGGTGACCTGCACCTCGGCGCCGGTTTCCAGATCGCATACGAAATTCGAACAAAGCCCCCCCGCCTCACGTTTCACTGTCAGCGACACGTTGTTGTAGCCCGGTCGCTCACCATCGCGCGGGCTGGAGACGGAATACAGCCGCGGCAGATGCGCATTGCCATCTGCGTCGGTTCCCGGCGGAATGATCCCGACACTTTGACCTTCCAGAACCGGCATAGGGTTTGCACCAAAATCGAGGATGATGTGGCGAACGTCATGCTCTGGGTCGTCCGTCAGGCTATAGTTGCCCTGAACTTTTGCTGTGACCGGTTTTCCAAGATTATACAGGTTGATCGAAGGCTTGGCCGCCGAGCCCGGCGCGCGCGAAGTGCCCCCCGCCCCGGCATGAGCCTCGGCCAGAAGAGCGGCAACCGCATCATCCAGCGCCTCGGCATCTTCGCCACCGGCTTCCTGCGTGATCTCTTCCTGCTCGGGCAACTCATCCCACCCGAACTGATCTTCGAGCGAATAAGGCTCGGTAACCACGCGCCATTCATCGATGGATCCGGTTGGACAAACCGGAATGCAATCCATACAGAAATTGCAGGTTTCGGCGTTAACAACGACGTTGTTGTCATCGTGCTCGATCGCGCCGATCGGACAGGTCATTTCACACGTGTAGCATCGGATGCAGATTTCCGGATCGATCAGATGTTGCTTGACCGGCTTGTTCATTGCCCGGCCCCCTTGTTCAGAACGGCATCTGGCAAGATCATCATTTCGATCAAGGCCTGGCAAATCCCTTTGCAATCGCTGCAGTCAATACAACCGCCAATGCGCCCAATGCGTTTCGACAAATGCGTCGTCTTGGGCGCGTCTCCTGCGGAGCGATGTCTCTCCATGCTCTGTCCTTCCTTGGCGTTGCCGTTGATCCGGGCGGCGGATGTGTGATCGCGCCGCCCGGTCACTCCGATGTCAGGCCATGTGCAGTTTGACGTATTCGAAATCGCCCGGCTTGTTGTCGATGCCGACCTTCGGCGGTGCGATCCAGCTGGCGAATTTCCCGGGCTCATAGCAGGGCTTCATCAAAGACGTGATGAAATCGCCGTCCGCCTTACTGGGCAGGAATTCATCCCGGCGTTTTGTCCATTCTTCCTTGGACATGATATCGCCTTCAGGCGTTGTTTCGATGGGTGCAAAGACACCGATCTGGCGGTGGAAGGCCTCGTGCGGCAGGGCCAGTTCAAACTGAATGCCGGACTTGGCAATTTGCTTGTTCCAGCGCCCCACACCACCCGATGCATCCCGGATATAGTCGTCGCGCAGGCGCATGTTGATCGCCGTCAGGGCCGGCACTTCTTCGGCAACGATCTGACCGTCCTTGAAGCTGCGCACCACATAGGTGTCGTTGGTCAACATGTGATCGTCGTCAATCCGCTGCTCCATGTAGCGGCCCTTGATGCCCGAGTTGAAGGCATTGGCAGCGTTGGTCGACATCTCCTGCCCGAACAGATCAAGGCTGAGCGAATAGTGCAGGTTCAGTTTCTTCTGGATCGTCGGCAGGTCAATCACACCCAGATCGCGGATCTTGCCCACATCATACGGGTCGGTGATGCCATTGGCATTCATCGCCTCAAGCGTGGCCTGAATGGTCCGGCCAACACCGGTTTCACCCACGAACATGTGGTGCGCTTCTTCAGTCAGCATAAAGCGGCAGGTGCGCGACAGCGGATCAAAGCCAGACTGCGCGAGCGACTCGAGCTGCATCTTGCCATCACGGTCCGTGAAGTAGGTGAACATGAAGAACGACAGCCAATCTGGCGTTTCCTCGTTGAAGGCCCCCAACATGCGTGGCGCTTCGTCCGAACCCGACGAACGGCGCAGCAGATCATCGGCTTCTTCGCGACCATCCTTGCCGAAATATTTGAACAGAAGATAGACCATGGCCCACAGGTGGCGGCCCTCTTCGACGTTCACCTGAAACAGGTTGCGCATGTCGTAGAGCGATGGCGCAGTCAGGCCAAGGAACCGTTGCTGTTCAACCGAACCCGGCTCTGTGTCGCCCTGAATGACGATGAGACGTTTGAGCATGTTGCGATATTCGCCCGGTACTTCCTGCCACGCGGGTTCACCCTTGTGTGCACCCATAGGGATGCGGCGGTCCTCCACCTGCGGTGCCAGCAACACGCCCCAGCGATAGTCGGGCATTTTGACGTAGTCGAATTTCGCCCAGCCTTTGGGGTCTACCGAGACGGCAGTGCGCAGGTAGACCATGCTTTCCTGAAAGTTCTGCGGGATCAGGTCATTCCACCAGTTGATATATCCGGGGTGCCATTTTTCCAACGCTTTCAGCACTTTGCGGTCCGAAGACAAGCCGACGTTGTTCGGAATCTGGGTGTCGTAACTCACATTGATCAGATCGAGCATTGCATTTCTCCTGTAGAGGCACGCGCAGCCGCGTGCCCGGTAAACGTCAATGCGGGCACCGATATCCGGGGTCCCGCAGGGTGCGTGGGTGATGGCGACCTAGATCGCTCAGACACGCTCCATGTTGTATTCGCCGCGCTGGCCGGTGCCGTAGCGTTGCAAGGCGCCCTCCGGACCAACCGCATTCGGCCTGATGAAAATCCAGTTCTGCCAAGCGGTCAGGCGCCCAAAGATGCGCGTTTCCATTGTCTCAGGACCCGCAAAGCGCAGGTTGGCTTCCATTCCCGTCATGGCATCAGGGCTAAAGCTTGCCCGTTCCTCCATGAAAATCCGGATTTCGTCTTCCCAATCGATGTCATCGAGGATCATTGTGACCAGCCCCAATTCGTCGGCGTCTTCAGCCTCCAGCGGCTCGCCCTTGGACTCTTCGGCGCGCACAAGCGCATCAGCATTGCCAAGGAACCGGGTTTGAAGCCGGGTCAAACCATTGCCCATCACAAGCGGCCCAAAATTTGAGTCGCTCAGCGTTACTGTCGCCATGGGACGGTTGTCACCTTCGAATTCATCTTCCATCATATAGCTGCGATCGGCCGCCCAGAGCAGCTCAGCCAGCACACCTGCGAAGCACGAGCCGTGCTCGACCAGACAGACCATCGACCGGGATGTGACATCGACGCGTTTCAGCACGCGCTTCCAATATTGCGTAACCTCATTGGCCAGCCAGTGCTGCGGCGCGCCGGTCACAACGGTTTCGTGCGCCAGAAATGCCTCGGGATCACCCTGTGTCTTGAAAACCATCAACCCAAGTTCCGGCTCATTCAGCCGCAGGTGCAGGATCGCGTCATCCAATTCGCGAGCGAGACGCAAAAGATAGGCCTGATCGCCCTGAGCAGCAAAAGCATCCATATCGGCCGGCGCGGCTTCTTCAGGACCCTTCAAGCTGATCGTGACCTTGCGGCCCGCCCTGTCTGCCTCGACTTCTACCAAAGAATAGCTGACCGATCCATCGTCGTGGAATGTCCGATCCAAGGGTCCAAGCGTGATGCCTTTGGCAACGTCCGCCTTGGCCGAGCTGGCCGCAAAGGCCTGCGCGCGCTCCTCCACGGCATCGTCGAATTTCGAGTTGGGGAACACTTCGTCAACCAACCCCCAATCCTTGGCGCGCTTGCCCCGCACACCTTCTTCTGTTGAGCAGAAGACATCAGCCAGATCGCGTCGCACCTTGCGTTTGTCTGTCACACGGGTCAATCCGCCGGTGCCTGGCAAAACCGCCAACAAAGGCGCCTCGGGCAACGAAACAGAAGAGCTGCTGTCGTCGGTCAGCATGATGTGATTACACGCAAGCGCCAGCTCATATCCGCCACCTGCGCAAGATCCTTTGACCGCCGCGATGTATTTCTGCCCGCTGTCCGCTTCGGCCGCTTCAAATGTATTTCGCGTCTCATTGGTGAACTTGCAGAAGTTCACCTTGTGGCTGTGCGCCGCGCCGCCCAGCATTCGGATGTTCGCACCTGCGCAGAATATCCGATCTTTGCCGGACTGCATGACCACGACCTTGACCTCAGGGTGCTCGAACCGCATGCGCTGCACGATGTCCGCCAGCTCGATATCCACTCCCAGATCATAAGAGTTCATCTTGAGCTGGTAGCCCTCGAACAACCCACCATCTTCATCCACGTCCATCGTCAGGCGCGCGACCGGCCCGTCATAGCTCACCTTCCAGTGGCGATAGCTTTGCGGATCAATTTGAAACTCGATGCGCTTGGACATGTCATCTCTCCCTGTGCACTATTTTGCGCACCAAAATTTCACTTATTGCAAAGTAGCACTCAAAACCCATCGATCAAGCGCACTTACCTACAAAGTATCAATTTATTACAGCAACTTACCGAGTATAGCATTATAGTGCATCCTTGATGCACGATTCGGCTTCGCAGCATGCCCACAACGCGTCGATTTCGGCTGCCGTTAACCCCATGACCTGCCCCCCTTGGGAAAGGCCGGCTTCGTGCAAAAGGGCCGTGGCGATGGTTTGCAAGCGCCGCGCCGCTTTGGGTTTCTCCATCCGCCACTTCAGAGCGGCATTTGCGATCTGAATAACCCCCTGCACAGCCTTGCGTTCCGGTTGTCCGTCCGGAATAGCCATCCATACGGCCTCCAGTACTTCATGTGCTTCCCAATAGTACCCCGATTGCAGCAGGCGCAGTCCTTCACGCCACGCTATGCTTTGCTCCGGATTACCTTGGTCGACCCGCTTGAGGGGATCAAACAGCCCCTCTGGATGTCGCGGTGTCTTGCCCGGAACATAGGCGTGGGGCGGACACCAATCAGGCTCCATCAGGCTGCTGTCACTTTTTCATTCTCAATCCGCTGCAGCCGTAAACTGAATTCGGTCACGGCCGTCAGAACGGCCTGCGGCTGGTCAAGATGCGGGCTGTGCCTGCAATCGTCCAGAACAACCACATCAACCGGCGCATAAGACCGCTCTTCCACTTCGGTGACCTGAGCCAGAGTTCCGTATTGATCTGAAGCCCCTTGGATCACGAGCGCGGGAATCCGCAGATAGTCGATCACTTCGCTGACATCCCAGGCCTTGAAGCCCGGATCAAGCCAAGCATCGTTCCACCCCCGGAATGCATTGTCCGGATCATCGTGGTGTTTTGCCATCCGATCGCGCAGATCCCCGGTTTCAAAAGCCTCTTTGGCTTTGGCAATTGCGGCCAATCCGATGTCTTCGGTGAAGAAATGCGGCGCCATCAAAACCAGCCCGCGCACCCTGTGGTCCTGCGCCGACCCCGCATAGATCGCGGCAATGGTCGCCCCGTCAGAGTGGCCCAGCAAAATACCCTGCCGGAACCCGATTTGATCCAGCACTACGGGCAAGACGTCCATGGCTTCGCGCGTCATGTAATCCAATGGGCGCGGCAGGTCTGTGGCAGCCGAACGACCATAGCCCGCGCGGCTGTAGACAAACACGCCGCATCCTGTCGCCTCGGCCAGCTCAGCCGGAAACTGCCGCCAAAGCGCGGCACTGCCCAAGCCTTCGTGCAGCAACACAATCGTCGGGGCCATGTCCGGCCCCGGGCCAAAGCACATATATTCCAAAGCTTTTCCAAGGATTTCGATCTGACCCGTGGCCTTATCCTGCCATTGCATCAGACTGTCTCCCGCAGCTTGAACCGCTGTATTTTGCCCGTCGCTGTTTTCGGCAGATCCTGGACCACTTCGATCCAGCGGGGATATTTCCACAACCCAACCCGCTGTTTGACGAATTCCTTAAGCTCGGCCAGAACAGAGGACTGATCGGCCCCATCCTGCAAAACCACATAGGCCATCGGCTTTTCCAGATCATCTTTGTCCCGGCGCGGCACAACGGCCGCCTCCAGAACACCCGGATGGGCACTCAACGCCTGCTCGACCTCAAATGGGGACAGCCAGATGCCCGAAACCTTGAACATATCGTCCGTCCTGCCGCAGTAGACATAGCGCCCCTCCGGCGTGATTTCGTACTTGTCCCCTGTCCGCGTCCATTCCCCTTCGAAGGTATTGCGGCTCTTGTCGCGCTTGTTCCAGTATCCATCCGCCGCGCTTTCACCGCGCACCAGCAACTCGCCGATCTCACCCGGCGCCACGTCTTCGCCCTCTTCGTTCACGCAGCGCAAATCATAGCCCGGAACCGCCGTTCCAGAGGTTCCATAGACCACGTCACCGGGCCGGTTGCTGAGAAAAATATGCAGCATCTCGGTGCTTCCGACACCATCCAGAATATCAACGCCCCACAGCGCATGCCATGAATTGCCGATTTCCTCTGGCAGGGCCTCGCCCGCGGAAATGCACATGCGGATAGCCGCTTTCGGCACCCCGGTCTTGTTCAGATGTGCGATGGTCGCCGCATAAAGCGTCGGCACGCCGCAATAGACTGTTGGCTTTTCCTGCGCGAGGATGTCCACGACAACATTCGGTGTCGGGCGCCCGTTGAACAAAATGGTCGTCGCCCCAACAGACATCGGAAAGGTCATGGCGTTGCCCAGGCCATAGGCAAAAAAGATCTTGGCGGCCGAAAACACGATGTCATCCTCTCGGATGCCCAGAACCTGCGCGCCATAGGTGTCCGAAGTGGCACGTAACGCGCCGTGCACATGCCGAACCCCCTTTGGCTGCCCTGTGGACCCCGAAGAATAGAGCCAAAAGGCACATTCATCCGCGCCAACGTCACGCACCGGGGCCGGGTCTGCATCCTGCATGAAAGAGCCGTAAGACATGGTGCCGTCCGGTGCATCCCCCCCGATCACAACGATCTGGCGCAGATCTCCGCAGGCTAGGGCCGCAGGCATTACCACATCCAGCAATTCATGGCTGACAAACAGGCAGGTCGCCCGGCTGTCGCGCAAAATGAACTCATACACAGAGGTCGCCAGCAGCGTATTGAGCGCAACCGGAACCACACCTGCTTTCAGGGCGCCCCAGAATATTTCCGGGTATTCGACCTGATCCAACACAATGCACGCCACGCGTTCTTCAGGCCGGACATCGGCGCGGGCCAAGGCACCGGCCATCTGGCTGCTGCGCTGAGCAAGTTCCGCATAGGTCAGTTCACGATTTTGGCCTGCAGCTTCGCGAAATGCGACCTTGTCGCCGCGCCCTTCCTTCAGGTGCCGGTCGACGAAATACAGCGCTGCATTCTCGTTGTTGGTCATTGCGTCCTCCCAAACCGCCGGAGCTTCCCCCTGGACCAAGGCCGCCCGTTCTCGATCTGCGCCGATCTGGGGCGAATCCGCTAAAACCGCGGATATATGCGGAATGATGCATGAGCACCGCTCTCAATCAACGAATGCTTCGTCCACTATGCTCTATAATGCATATTTTGGACGCAAGATTTTGTGGGACGGCGGGTGGGGCGCGTTTTGGCTCCGCCAAAACAGCGGCACCCGCCGTCGCAATCAGACTCTAACGCAACAGGTTCAAAACCCCGGGATCCGTGTCACCATAAAGTCGCTCAACCAAAGCTGCGCGGCGTGTCTGGACCTTGCGCGCATTGAGATTGCCCTTTGCGGTGATTTCCCCGTCGCCGATCGACGGCGGCTCTGCCAGAACCATGACTCGCGCAATCCGCATCGATGATCCCTTGCCGCTTTGATCACCCAGCCTGTCGCGCAACGCATCGTGCAAGCCGCTGCCCAGCAGAACGTCCTCTTCGTCATCCGCCATGGCCCGAGCGTCTGCCGTTGGAATGACCATCAGCCCCAACTCATTCCGGCCTTCGCCGCACAGAACAACGTCCTGCGCCAATGGGCCAAGCGCAGTCAAAAGCTCTAGCCTGAGCATGGCAGCCCTGACCCAGGTTCCGCTCTGCAGCTTGAAGTCTTCCGACACCCGACCATCAAATTTCAGCCCCTTGGTCAGATCCGACTCATCGACAAAACGCACTGCATCGCCGGTAATGAAGTAGCCTTCCTCATCGAATGCCGCAGCCGTCTTCTCCGGATCATCCAGATAGCCCGGCATCACATTGGGGCCTCGCACCCGGATTTCGAACCGCCCGCCTTCATCTGGCAGCAGCTTCACCTCGACACCCGTCATCGGCACTCCGATAATCCCGGACATATCCGTGGGTTCGTGCTGGATCAGGCAGGCCGGAGCCGTTTCGGTCAATCCCCAGCTCGAAGTGAACAAGGGCATATCACCGCGCACGTCACGGGCCATGGCCTCCAGATCGGCCCATACGTCCTGCGGCAAACTGGCCCCGGCATAAAACAGCATGTCCAGCTCGCTGAAGTACCGGTTGCGCAGGGCCTCGTCCTCTTTCATGGCATCGCGCAACATGGCAAAGCCGACCGGCACGTTAAAGGCCAGCGTTCCGCCCACCAACTGATTGTTTTCTATTGTCTTTTGAACCAAAGGCTGAACCGGCTTTCCCGCATCGATGTAGAGCGCGCCACCATTGGAAAGCATCATGTTCACGTTGTGTGAGCCCCCGAAAACGTGGTTCCAGGGCAACCAGTCCACAATCCGCGGCGGGCGGGTCCGCAAGAACGGCAAAGCATCCAGAATCTGGGCCTGATTGGCACACATCATGCGCTGCGTGGTGATCACGGCCTTGGGGCTGGAGGTCGAGCCCGAGGTCAGCAGATACTTGGCAACCGTGTCCGGCCCAACCGCCGCCGCGGCCGCATCAACCTGCGCCATATCGGTCTCATGGCGTTCCAACAGCGTTGCAAAATCCGTGACCCCCTCTGCTGCGCCCCGGCTCACCACTTTTTCGACTGCGTCGAAAACGCTCTCGGACAAGGCATCACCAAAGCGCTCCATGTCTTCAGCATAGACCATGGCGGGTTTGACCAGACCGGCGCAGTGCAGCAGCTGTGGGCGCGCACCCGGGATCAGCGCATATTGCTCGGCCACCGGTGCCGTCGGGACCCCGACATATTGCGCAGCAAGCGACAACAAGGCGTGGTTCACACTATTGCCGGAAATGATCAGAATGGGCGTCTTCTGGTTCATGCCGCGTGCCAGAAGGCCCGCCGCGAGTGTTCGCACAATCTGCCGCGTTTCAGAATAACTCAAGCTGCGCCAACCGGCGCCATCCCGTTCAGCCAGGAACACCGCGTCAGGCGTGCTGCCAGCCCAGTGATCAAGCCATTCCCCCGAGCACCGTGCCACAGGGCTCAGCGTGTATCCCGACCGAAGAATAACCGCGCCATCGCTGCGATCTTCTCGTGTCACGTTATGCGCGCGATACATCGACGTCACCGCTGAGGCAAACGCACAGCTGCGTCCAGCCGGATCGTTGTGCCATTCAGATAAGGGTTGGCGATAATCTGGCTAACCATCAGCGCGTATTCTGCCGGATCACCCAGACGATGCGGGAACGGGATGTTGGCGACAATCCCGGCGGTGGTTTCTTCGGGCAGACCTTCCATCATGGGCGTGTTGAAAAGCCCCGGCGCAATCGCCATAATCCGCACGCCGAGTTTGGCCATATCCCGCGCCGCAGGCAGGGTCATCGCCGCAATCCCGCCCTTGGACGCCGAATAAGCGCTCTGCCCAATCTGGCCATCCTGCCAGGCGATCGACGCGGTATTGACCACGACACCGCGCTCGCCGCCATCCAACGGATCCTGCGCGGCCATTTCCCGCGCCGCAACCGACATGACATTATAGGTGCCGATCAGATTGACCCGGATGGTTTTTTCAAACAGATCCGTTCCCAATGACCCGTCCCGGCCGACCAGTCGGGCAGCAAGGCCAATCCCGGCGCAGTTCACCGCGACCCGCGGCGCACCCAGCCGATCCTTGACCATAGCAACCGCAGCCTCCACCGATGCCAGATCTCCGACGTCTGTTTTTGCTGACACACCACCAATTTCACCGGCAACAGCCTGCGCGCGCGCCTCATCAAAATCCAGAATAGCGACCTTCGCACCATGCGCTGCCAAAAGCCGCGCTGTTGCGGCCCCCAGTCCACTAGCTCCTCCCGTGACAATCGCCACTTGACCCTCAATTTGCATAAGACTCTCCCCCGCTTCTTTGTGCTTCAAATATCCCGGGGGTGAATGGGCCAGTGGCCCAGAGGGGGCAGCGCCCCCTCCCCCGGCTTACAACAGGAACAATGTGATGGACGGAAAGGCCACCAGCAGCACCACCCGCACCAGATCAGAACACACGTAGTAAAGAACGGCCCTGTAGGTCTCGACCATTGGCGTTTCCGGATCCATCGCATTGATGACGAACAAATTCATCCCGACCGGCGGTGTGATCAGGCCAACTTCCACAACGATCAGCACCAGAATGCCGAACCAGATCGCCACATGTTCAGGGGACATCCCGAAATCCAGCACCGAGATCACCGGAAAGAATATCGGGATCGTCAGCAGGATCATCGACAGGCTGTCCATGAAACATCCAAGGATCAGGTAGATCAGCAAAATGACCGCAAGCACGGCAATGGGCGTCATGCCCAGTTCAACCACCCAGTTCGATAGCTCTTGTGGCACGCGGGTGCGGGCCAAAAACCCATTGTAGAAGGCCGCGCCCAGAACAATGAAAAAGATCATCGCCGAAGACCGGGCGGTATCAGTGAAGCTGGCGATCAGGCTCGATCGGGTCAGCCCACCATTGAAAAAGGCGATGATTCCAGTGCCCAAAGCGCCTACCGCCGCACCTTCGGTCGGGGTAAAGATGCCGCCGTAGATGCCACCGACCACCGCGATGAAAACCAGAAGCACCGGCCAGACGTTGATCAGCATCGAAATCCGTTCGCGCATTGGAATGGGCTCCCGCACACCCGCTGCGTTCGGATGACGCCGGACATAGATCGACACGGCGATCATATAGCCGATGGCAGCAATAATGCCCGGCACAAAGGCCGCAAGGAAAAGCTTGGCAATATTCTGTTCAGTCAGAATGGCATAGATCACCAAAACCACCGATGGCGGGATCAGGATGCCCAGCGTGCCCCCGGCTGCCAGTGTCGCGGTGCTGAATCCGCCCTCATAGCCGTAGCGTTTGAGTTCCGGCAATGCCACGCGGCTCATGGTGGCGGCAGTGGCCAGCGATGATCCGCAGATCGCGCCGAAGCCGGCGCAGGCGCCAATCGCAGCCATGGCGACGCCACCCCGGCGATGACCCAAAAACCCTTCGGCGGCTTTGAACAACGCTTGGCTCATCCCGCCAAGGGTCGCGAAATAACCCATCAGAAGGAACATCGGAACAATCGACAGCGAGTAGTTCGAAAAGGTGGTGTATGCCACATCCTTGAGCTGCGCGAGCGGCAGATTTGGTTTGCCCATGACCACCCAAAGTCCGCCGAAGCCGACGCTGAACATGGCCAGCCCGATCGGCACGCGCATGAAGATCAGTCCCAGAAGCACCGGAAAGGAATAGATACCAATCTCAAGGTTGCTCAATGGTCTGCCCCCACGGCCGCGGGCACGATGGTGCGACCGCTCAAAAATTCCAGCACCCGGATCAGCGCCATGTAGACAGCGGCAGCAGCGGCCATCACGGCACCCATCAGACTGAGTGCATAGGACCACCAGACCGGGAACTGCAGCAACAGCGTGGTCTGGCCTGACGACATTTTGCGCGTCATGCCCTGTTCGAGTTGAACCGTGATCGTGACCAGAACCACCGCAAAGAGGATCGCGATCAGGACCTCCAGCAGACGGTTCGCCCAGCGCGGCAATGCCTTGGTGAAAATATCCACCGCCGCGTGACCATTGGTGATCTGGCAGAACGGCAGAAAGGCAAAAATGCAAAAGGCCATTCCGGCTTCGACCATTTCAAAGTCACCCGGAATTGCGCCGACCCCGGCATCGATCAAACCGGTCGCCAAACCGGGCATGATCCCCACGATCAAATCGCTATGAAGCAGCGTATTCAGCGCTCTGCCCAGAATCGAAGTGCAGATGATCAGGATCAGAAGGCTCAATACGACGCCGCCAAGGATGGCCATCAGGCGTGCCAGCCCAAGCACAAAGCGGTGTATGGATTGCATGGAAAACGTCCCCGGAGAGATTGGCAAGGCCGCGCTTTTCTCGGCGCGGCCCTGCCCAGACATACAGGCTTATTTCGCCCAGTTGTCCATTTCAGCCGTGTATTCACCCATCAGGGCCTTGGCCTCGTCGATCAGTGCCTGACCGTCGATCCCCTTGCCTTCAAGGTCGGCAATCCAGTCGGCATAGATCGGCTGCACGATCTCGCCCCACTTGGCTGCGTCCTCTTCGGACACCGTGATGATGTTGTTGCCGCGGTCTACCGCCAACTGACGGGCAGGAAGGTCGGCGTCAGCCTGTGTGCCACCGGCAAAGATCGAGAATGCAACACCCGAGTTGGCGTCGATCACGGCCTTGTTTTCATCAGACATCGCGTCGTAGCGGTCCTTGTTCATAGCCAGAACAAAGGTCAGCGTGTAAAGCGCAGTGCCGTCGAATTCAGTGTGGTTGCCCACCAGCTCAGGCACTTTCAGGGCTGCTGTCACCTCCCAAGGGATGGTGGTGCCGTCCAGAACACCTTTGGACAGCGCTTCGGAAACCGCTGGCACCGGCATACCGATCGGTTCGGCGCCCACGCGCGTCAGCAGATCGTTCACAAGACGCGAGCCACCCCGGATCTTCATGCCCTGCAGATCGGCAGGAACGGTCACTGGATCCTTGGTGTGGAACATGCCCGGGCCATGCACCCAAGTACCGATGATGTGCACATCCTTGAATTCGGTGTCCTTCATCCGAGATTCGAACATTTTGGCATAGGCGTAGGACGCGGCGCGCGCATCATCCACCATGAACGGCAATTCGAACACTTCGGTGCTTGGGAAACGGCCCGGCGTGTAGCCGACCACGGTCCAGACGATGTCGGCGATGCCGTCGATCGCTTGGTCCATCAGTTCTGGTGGAGCGCCACCAAGTTGCATGGAAGGATACCGTTCCACCTTGATGCGGCCATCGGATTCCGCTTCGACGCGATCGGCCCAAACGTCCAGAATTTGCTTTGGCACATTGGCCTGCGCTGGCAAGAACTGGTGCAGCGTGAGCACCTCTTCTTGTGCCATGGCGGGCGCGGTGGACATCATCAGCCCCAGCGCGGCGCCGGCGACGCTCATGAATGTTCTGCGTGTGGTCATTATAACCTCCCTGATTTGACCGCCCCACCCGGACAAAACCAGAGCAAGGCTTGTTGCGTGGGCCGTTTGCCGGCCCTCCGCGATCTTTTGCCAAGGCATCGGGTGCTGCCCGCTACCGGCCATGCACTCATGGCCCAAGTCTGGCGATGGCTCCATAATGCCCGTGGTTAGCGTCGGGGCAACAAGAGAATCCGCCTTGGTGCAATTTTGTTCACCTATGTTACAGTTTTCTTCTGCAACGAACAATCATCCTGCCGCAATTGTCGCCTGCACCGCGCGCTTCCACGCGCTGTACCGGGCATCGCGTTCGTCATCTGGCATTGCAGGCTCAAAGGTGCGTTCCAGCGCCCATGTCTTGGCAAACTCGGCCTGATCCGGGTAGATCCCAGCCCGGCTTCCAGCCAGCCAGGCGGCGCCAAGCGCGGTGGTTTCCAGAACTTCCGGACGATCCACGGGCGCACCGAGAATGTCGGACAGGAATTGCATCGTCCAGTCACTGGCGGTCATACCACCATCAACACGCAGCGTTGCAGACGCGCCGCCGTCCTGCCAATCCGCTCGCATCGCTTCGAGCAAGTCACGGGTTTGATAGCCCACCGATTGCAGCGCCGCACGGGCCATTTCCTCGGGTCCCGTGCCACGCGTCAGCCCGAACACCGCCCCACGGCATTCAGCATTCCAATACGGCGCCCCTAGCCCGACAAAGGCCGGAACAAGAATGACGTTTTGATTGTCATCGGCCTGTTCCGCCAATGGCTGCGTTTCAGGAGCGCCATCAATGATCTTGAGACCGTCCCGCAGCCATTGAACGACAGCACCCGCAATGAATATGGAGCCTTCCAGCGCATAGGTCACCTTGCCATCGAGCTGATAAGCGATCGTTGTCAGCAGACGGTTGTGCGATGTGACCGCTGTCTCGCCAGTGTTCAGCAGGGCAAAACAGCCGGTCCCGTAGGTGCTCTTGAGCATACCGGGCTGGAAACAGGCCTGTCCGACGGTGGCGGCTTGCTGATCCCCGGCAACGCCGAGGATCGGGATAGCATGTCCCAACAGGTCCGCTTGGGCCGTGCCAAAATCGGCAGCACAATCCAGCACTTCGGGCAACATCTGAACCGGAATGTCGAACAGATCACAAATGGTTTGCGACCACCGGCCATTGTGGATGTCAAAAAGCATCGTGCGCGCAGCATTGGTCGCATCGGTAACGTGCCGTTCGCCGCCGGTCATCTTCCAGATCAAATAGCAGTCGATCGTCCCGAACAGCAGCTCACCCGCCTGAGCACGCGCCCGCGCGCCGTCTACATTGTCCAGCAGCCACTTCAGCTTGGTCCCCGAGAAATAGGGATCCGCCAGCAGGCCACTCTTGGCAGTAATGGTTTTGTCATGGCCTGCAGCCCGCAGCTCAGCGCAAAACTCGGAGGTTCGGCGATCCTGCCAAACGATGGCATTGTAGATCGGTTCGCCCGTGGTTTTGTCCCAGACCACCGTGGTTTCACGCTGATTGGTAATCCCGATCGCTGCGATGTCGGCCGCGGTCAGACCCGCCTTTTCAATCGCCGCTTTGCAGGTTGAGACTGTGGTTGACCACAAATCCGCTGGATCATGTTCAACCCAACCGCTGTCGGGAAAGTGCTGGGGAAACTCTTCTTGGGCGCTGGTCTTGATACGCATGTCGGCGTCAAAAACGATCGCGCGTGTCGAAGTCGTCCCCTGATCGATTGCAAGAATATGGGTCATGGCACGGCCTTTCTGCTGCGACTGATTAGGCTACTTTCGCGCGCAGACTACTCACTGGTCCCTGTGCTGCAAGACCGCAACGCAAAACAACGCCAGTTAATTGCTCCTGTAGTGCGGCCATATCCAGCCAGCGGCCGACCCTACAAATCCAGCGCGATTGTAATGCGGCGGTTCTGCTTGCCCTTGTTTTTGACACCCTCGATGCGAAGACTGCCAATTTCCGAGGTCCGCGCCACATGTGTGCCGCCGCATGGCTGCAGATCAACTTGATTTCCGTCCGCCCCGATGCGGACCAACCGCACCTGACCTGCACCGCGCGGGGGCTGGACCGACATGGTTTTCACCAACTCCGGGCTGGCCGCCAGCACTTCGTCGCTGACCCAGGTTTCAGAGACCGGCAAGTCTTCGTCCACCAGATCATTCAACGCACGCTCCAGCGCATCCCTGTCTTCGGGGGGCTGCGGCATAAGGAAATCCAACCGGCCGGTTCCCGCGCCAATCTGGCCGCCGGTCACGGGCAATGGAACCACGACAGACAAAAGATGCAGCGCTGTGTGCACACGCATGTGCTTGTGGCGGCGATCCCAGTCCAGAACCTGAACCACATGGGCTCCTTTGGGCGGCAAAGCCGAAGGTTCGGCAGGCACCAGCACCGACGCGCCGTCCTCGCCTTTTAGCGCCGTCGCGATCGGGAGCTTGCGACCATCCCATTCCAGCCACCCGCTGTCGCCGGGCTGGCCTCCGCCTGTCGGATAGAACAATGGCGGGTCGACGATCACACCACCTTCTTCGGTATGCCCCAGAACAACACCCGGCGCTTCCCGTGTGTAAGCATCCTGACGATAAAGCGGCTGGTCGTTCACTGTCATTTGTTACTCTCGTCGTCACTATCACCACTGGAACCATGGCCCGGCGCCAAAGCCTCGGGATTGCGAAGCCAAATATCCCGCTGGGCAAAGGGTATTTCGATCCCTTCTTCGGCAAAGCGCTCGACAATCTGGTGGTTCATTTCGGTTTTCACACCAAGACCCTGGTTCACATCGCGTAGAATTGCACGGATTTCGAAATCCATCGAGTCTGCCCCGAACCCTTTGAAAACGATATAAGGCGCGGGGTTCATCAGAACCATTTCATGGTGACGGGCAATATCGAGCAAGATCTTTTCAACTTTGCGGGTATCGGCCCCATAGGCCACACCGACGGGCACCTTGATCCGCCCCACGACATTGCCACGCGTGTAGTTTGTCACAACGCCGGAAACCAAATCCGCGTTTGGCACGATAACGTCGAACCGGTCAAAGGTCTCAATGCGCGTCGAGCGCACCGAGATATCCTTGACGATCCCGTGCTGACCACCGACTTCGATCCAGTCGCCTTCGGAAATCGGGCGTTCGATCAGCAGGATGATGCCTGACACAAAGTTGCTGACGATGTTCTGCAAACCAAAGCCGATCCCGACAGAGAGCGCACCGGCGACAATAGCAAGCGAAGACAAATCCAGCCCGCCCGCGGTAATCGCCACGATGGCAGCCAGAAAGATCCCGATGTAGCCAAGGCCGGACACCACGGCATTCTGCGCGCCCTGATCCAGTCTGGTTTTGGGCAACACGGATGTTCTGAGGCCACCCTGCAAAAGGCGGGTCAGCATGTAGCCGATGATGAAAACGACGATCACCACAAGGAAATCTGTCGGTGAAATGCGGGTCTCACCAATCTGGAACCCTTCGCGGAACGTGGTCCAGACCTCAGTCAGATCAGCCGTACGGGCGCCCCAGATCAGAGCCATCATCGGCATGGCAAGGATCACGAGAGCAAAGCCGGCCAGAACCGGCCAAAGGCTTTCGGCCTCACCTGCCTCGCGTCCGGTGATCAGGTGAAACAGGTCATTGACCGCGCGTTGCAGTACCAGAACCACACCGATCAAGGCCAGTGTTTCAATGGCTGGATAGACCAACGCTTCGCCTGCACGGGCATAGCCGATGGCCGCCATGACCGGTCCAACCACACCTATGATCATCGCGGCGCGACCGATCAGTCGGGCAAGACGCATCCGGAACAGGCTGGCATCCGGTGCTGAACGCGCAGCGTAAGACCCGGCCACTGCCGCGTCGTTTCGGATCCGTCCCAGCCGGAACAAGGCATATCCCGACAGCACAATGAGCGGGAAATCAAGAATGGCCTCTGTCGTGACAGGATAGTTGTCGGTCTCGGTCAGGGTGTCCAGCACGCTTTTGCCGACAAACAACACCGACAGCATGTTCGCATAGTACCGTGCGCGCCGCCGTTCGGATGCTTCGAGCGGCATGGTGGCGATGTCGTCATCATGATGAAAGGATTGGTCCGCCAGCCAACGGATACCGAGCAGAACCGCGGCCCAGAGTGGAACCCGTTCCAGCAGCAAGCCTACACGCGGGCCGATGATCTGGCTGGCGATAACCGCTTCGGTAAAGGCCAAGATCCCGATCAACGGCAGAATGATCTGACCCAAAGACAGCAGGAAGCTCCAAACACCAGTTCCACGCCGTGTGCGCGATCTGAGCCGGTCAACGACCTGACGCGCCCAACTTTGACCGCGGGTGATCAAAACAACGGCCACGGCCAGCAGCATAAAGATCAGCGGCAACTGGTTGCGGGCCTCTGCCCGCAGTGCTTCTGAAGCCGCATTGCGTTGCAATTCCTGCCAGGATCGGCGCACCGACTGCATCAGATCCGCAGCCGCGGTTCCCCAGTTTGCAGGGTTCAACGGTGACGGTCGAAGCTCCAGAAGCTTGTCCGTTTGACGCGCGCGGATGATTGCGTCGATCTCGTCGATGATGCCGTCCGCGCGGGTATAGGCCTCTTCTGCACGGCGAACCGGGGCGCGCAAAACGGTCAACTGCTCTGCAAGTTCCGCGCGACGCTGCACCAGCTCATCGCTTTCGGTTTCGCCCTCGGGCGCAGGCCCCAGGGCCGTAAGCTGGGATTCGAGCGTGGTTATGCGCGCGCTGTTTTCGTCTTGTGCCTCCAGCAGGCGGTCGCGCCATTCAGCAACGGACAGACGCAATTCTTCAAAGGCCTGATCCGATGCCCGCCCAGCATCAATGGCCTCTTCGGCGCGATCGGCCAGAGAGGTCCAAGCCTGATAGTCCGGCGCGGCCGCGTTTTGCGCCGAGGCCGGGCCAAGCAGAAGGAGTGTCGTCAGGCAAAGCGCGCACAGCGCGCGGAGCATATTTGTCATACGTCTTCGAAAACGCCCGGTATCGAGGCTGGCGCGCGATCAAGCCAGGCCGGAACCGGCAGTCCCTTTTCCTTGAGAAAATCTGGATTGAACAATTTCGATTGGTAACGGGTTCCGTAGTCACACAGGATCGTCACGATGGTGTGGCCCGGTCCCAATTCGCGGGCCATACGCATGGCTCCGGCAATGTTGATGCCCGAAGAGCCACCCAGACAAAGGCCTTCTTCGGCCATCAGATCAAAGACGATCGGCAGCGCTTCGGCATCAGGGATGTTGTAGGCCATATCCGGCGTAAAGCCTTCAAGGTTCGCAGTAATGCGCCCCTGGCCGATCCCCTCAGTGATCGAGCCGCCCTCGGCCTTGTGTTCACCATTTTTGTAGAAATTATAAAGCGTTGCTCCATCCGGATCAGCAAGGCCGATCTTTACGCCCTTGGGCTGCAGCGCCATTCCCACACCCGCCAGTGTACCGCCCGAGCCGACCGCACAGACAAAGCCATCCACGCCGCCGCCCGTCTGTTCCCAGATCTCCGGCCCGGTGGTTTCGATATGAGCCTGCCTGTTGGCGACGTTGTCGAACTGGTTGGCCCAGATCACACCTTCGTTGCTTTCGCGGGCCATCTGTTCGGCAAGCCGCCCGGAATAGCGGACATAGTTGTTCGGATTGCGATAAGGTGCAGCAGGAACCTGCACCAGTTCCGCCCCAGCCAGACGCAGCATGTCCTTTTTTTCCTGACTTTGCGTTTCAGGAATCACGATCACGGTCTTGAACCCCATGGATGCGCCCACAAGCGCCAGACCGATCCCGGTGTTGCCCGCCGTGCCCTCAACGATCGTTCCACCGGGGCGCAGCAGACCTTTTTCGATCGCATCGCGAATGATGAACAAGGCCGCACGGTCCTTGACCGACTGGCCCGGATTCATGAATTCAGCCTTGCCCAGAATGGTACAGCCAGTCAGTTCAGACGCCTTGCGAAGCTTGATCAGCGGCGTGTTGCCAACAGCTTGGGCGAGATCCTTGGCGAAGTGCATCGGCGCATATCCTTTTGCAGAGTTACAACAGGTGTAGGACGCGGTTATTGGGAACTCAAGCAGGGCAGCGACGCCAAATCGACGAAACTGATCACGGCTCTGTCAGCTTTGGTTGGCCCGCAGGTCTTCGCGCCGTGCCGCGAGCCAGTAAAGCATCATCGCAAGCGGTGCCGCGTTGATCTCGCCTGTTTCGACAAGCGCCATCGCCTCGTCAAAGGAAACCACGTGGCTGCGGATATCTTCGGCTTCGCTGTCCAAACCGCCCAGTTGCGCCTCGCGCCCGGACAGATCGCACAGACCAAGATAACAGTGGAAGAATTCGGACGAATAGCCCGGCGACGGATAGACTTTGTTGATCTTGAGCAGCGCACCCATGGTCAAGCCAGCCTCTTCTTCGGCCTCGCGGCGGGCGGTTTGTTCCGGGTCTTCGCCTGCATCCACCAGACCGGCAACGGGCTCCAAAACCCATGGCGCGCTATCGTTTCGGCAAATCGGCCCATAGCGCAACTGTTCGATCAGCAAAACGCTGTCCAAGACCGGATCATATGGCAGAACCAAAGCCGCGTCGTAGGCGACAAAAGCCTCACGCTTGATAACAGGCCCCTGCCCGCCTGCGAACTGGCGGTGTTGCAGCGTCAGCGGCCGCAGCCGGAAAAAGCCGTCATACCCGTCCCGGGTTTCGGGCAACAACGTTACATCCTCTGGCGCGGGGTTGTATCGCACCGTACATGGCGCGGTGTCCTCGGCAAGTTTCTGTGCCCAAGCCCGTGATCTGAGATAGGGCAGCAAATTCTGCGCCTCGGCTCGGCTGATCTTGCCGTATTGTGCCATGATGGATCGCGCAGCGTCCATGCTGACACCGGACCATTCATCAATCCAGTCCTGTAAGGACCACGGATCGCCCGGCGACCAA
Organism: Paracoccaceae bacterium; assembly: GCA_020630695.1. GTDB lineage: Bacteria > Pseudomonadota > Alphaproteobacteria > Rhodobacterales > Rhodobacteraceae > Thalassococcus_A > Thalassococcus_A lentus. Next base: position 30,804 of record JAHDIS010000034.1, read on the forward strand.
AGGCCCGGTTGCGGAAAAAACACTTGGGCAGGTTGGGTTCCGGCCTCCGTCTGCACTTGGACAGTTTCCAAGTCGTAGGCAAACCCACCTTCGTAAAAATCCAGACGCGCGATCTGTTCTGGCGTTGGATTTCGCAGCACCACGCCCTGTGCCTCGGAACCCGGGCTCTTTTGGATCATGGGAAAGGCTTCGCCCGCGACCCAATTCACGGCGTGATCAGGCAGGACTGCGGGCACAATGTCGGGCGCGGAACACCCCATGACCCGCTTCAGCAGAGGATCGTGCCGAAGCGTTCCGTAAAAGAACAGATCAGACAGCTGCTATCTCCAGTGTTTTCCGGCCAATTCGCTGATCAGCCCCACAACTATGCTGCCAACCAGCAAGAGCAGCAGCAATCCGGGGTTCAACATATCCTTGCCGTAGTCCACCATAATTTCGAACACGGCAGCTAAGGCCTCGACCGGGCCATCATAACGATGCCGCATGGCGAGGCGGGTCATTTCGTTCGCGGCCTGAATGAACAGTCCCCAGAAAACAAGAGCGACCATTCCAGTAAACCCGTTGGAAATGGCGGCAGAAAATCCGCGTCCCGCCCGCGTGCCAACGATGATCCAGCCGCACAAGAAACCCAAGACTGCGTTGACAAGACTGAAAATTCCAAAGTCAGTGCTGGCAGGCAGCAACGTCTTGATCATCTCGGATGCTGCATAGCCTAGCGCCGCCAGGCAAAGCGCAGCGACCATTTTTGCAGCTGTGGGCATGGGTCAACTCGGTTTTGTAATCGTTATCTGGGTCACGTCACAATTACCGCTGTGGAAGGTGGCCGCGCAAGACGTCAGATAAAAATTCCACATCCGTTTGAACCGTTCGTCAAACCCAAGTTTTGCGACGTCTTCCCACTTCTCGTTAAAGGTGTCGAACCATTGGCGCAAAGTGATGGAGTAGCTTTCCCCGAATTCAATGGATTTGGAGACCTCCAGACCGGCTTTTTCCACTTCTTGACGCAGCACCACAGGACTGGGCAGCATACCCCCCGGAAAGATGTATTTCTGAATGAAATCAACGCCTCGCTTGTAGACTTCCCACCGGCGATGCTGCACCGTGATAATCTGAAGCGTTGCCTGCGCGCCCGGTTTCAGGCGGTCCCGAACCGCCTCGAAATAGACCGGCCAGTATTTCTCCCCGACGGCCTCGAACATCTCGATACTGGCGATGCCATCGTATGTGCCTTTTTCGTCGCGGTAGTCCTGAAGTTTGAAGGTCACGAGGTCGGAAAGGCCTGCTTTGGCGATCCGGTCCTGCGCATATTTGAACTGTTCTTCAGAAATCGTCAGGCCCGTGACCCGTAATCCACGTTCCTTTGCGGCGTATTCCGCAAAGCCGCCCCAGCCGCAGCCGATCTCCAATACGTGGTCGCCGGGCTGGGCCCCCATCTGATCAACCATGGACTTGTATTTGGCGATCTGTGCGTCTTCGAGGCTCTGTTGCGTGTCCTCGTAGAGCGCCGAGGAATAGGTCATCGTGTCATCCAGCCAGAGACCGTAGAAGTCATTGCCCAGATCGTAGTGATACGAGATATTTTTCTTGGCCTGCCGCTTGGAGTTGGACTGCAACCAAAACCGCAGTTGTTCATAGGCACGCACCAGCCCCATGCCCGGGAAGCCGTCATAGAGATCGTCGTTGTCGGCGTGGACCAGATCCATGAAGGCCATCAGGTCGGGTGTTGACCACCATCCATCCATATAGGCCTCGCAAAACCCCAGATCGCCTTCGCGGATCAGACGCGCAAAAATATCCGCGTTGTGAATGTCCAGTTCAGCGACCGGACCGGGGTTTTTACCCTCTGCCCGAAAGCGCCGCCCGTCAGGCAAAACGAAATCCAAACGACCGTTATTCATTTCACTGGCCATTTTGAACACCCGTGCAAAATAGCGAGGAAGATCGGTCTGGTTTTCGGTGGTTGTCAGGATCATTTTCTACCCGTTGTCAGATTTGCGAGACACTTTAGCCCTCATCGGGGGGCAAACAAGCGTTAACCTTCGATCAGTACGTTCAAAAACGCAGGATGGATGGATGTTTTGGGCGCAGGCACCACCAATTATTCACGGGCAACTCTAAAAACCGCGGTTTTCATAGGCCGCCAGGGCTCTTTTCCGGCCCACATCCGCAGCAACGATTGGATCAGGATAGGCCGCGTCCGGTGCCAGACCCCAACTTTTTGGAATCGCACTGAAATATGACAGGGCTTCGGCCGACGGTTTTGCGCGCCCTTCAGCAATCCAACGCGACACATAGGCTCTGTCCTTGTCGAACTTGTCCAACTGCGTCACGGGATTGAACACCCGAAAATACGGCGTTGCGTCCGGGCCTGAGCCCGCTGACCACTGCCACCCCATGGCATTTGCTGCCGGGTCCCAGTCGATCAGGCAATCCTCGAACCATTTCAGGCCAATTTTCCAATGGCTCAGCAGATGCTTTGTCAGATAGCTGGCCACGATCATTCGCGAACGGTTGTGCATGCGGCCTGTGACATACATCTCGCGCATCCCGGCATCGACAAAGCGGATGCCGGTCCGGCCCTGTTTCCATGCCTGAACTTCGGCGTTGGTTTCGTCGGCATTCCACGGGAACGCATCCCAATCCTCACGCCAGTTTCCCGTCAGGATACGGGGCGTATGCCACATCAGGTGATAGGCAAACTCGCGCCAGACCAACTCCTTGAGAAAGGTCTCGGCACCGGCTTTGCCTTCTTCCATCGCGCGGCGCCCCGCATGCCAACACTGGACCGGCGTTATTTCGCCCAAAGCGAGGTTTTCCGACAGGTTGGACGTGCCGTCCGTCCAGGGTTGATCGCGACCGTCGTTGTACCGGGCGACCTTATTCTCGATGAATTCGGCCAGTCGGGCTTGGGCGGCCTGTTCGCCCAGTTGAACGTAGGGACGCACAACCTGCGCGCCGCGTTGCATCGCCTGGCCAAGTTTCCAGTCATCAAGCTGTTCGCTGCCCGGCCATTCAGCAGGCCCCGGCACCTGCCCCGGGGTTGGCAGCGGGTTGCGCACCGGATTTGAGCGAACCATCTTCCAGAAGGGCGTGTAGACCTTGTAATAACCGCCGGTCTTGGTCTGCACATCCCACGGCTCGAACATCAGGTGCCCGGCGAATGACTGTGCATCGACGCCCGCACCTTTCAACGCGGCTTTGACTGCCTTGTCGCGTTCAACACTGGGCGGATCGTAGGCGCGCATCCAGTAGACTGCCCCTGCCCCGGTTTGTGAGATCAGAGTCTTGATCGCTTCTAGCGCGTCACCGGACCGAAGCACCAAAGCACTGCCCTTGGACCCAAGGCTTTGCGACAGATGTCCCAGCCCCAGCCCCAGCCGCCACTTGGGCGCGGCACCCAAGGCATCAACCAGCGCGTCGCGAACGAAAATAGGGATGATTGGCCTGCCGGTTGCAAGAGCGGCCTGCAAGGCGGGATGATCTGACAGACGCAGATCACGGCGATACCACAGCAAGATCGGGGATTGGTCGTTCACTGGCGGTGCTCCGGCTTCTTGGTTTTTCAGCAATCTAGAACGGATCGGTCGCAGGCAAGGGCAATTGTGCCTCAATGGTGCTGCAATCTTTTTCGTTGACCCGCGCGACCCTCGAACCACTTAACGTTCAAAGGAGTTCTCTTATGAAAATCATAGTTCCCGCATTGGCCGTCGTCGTGGCGATGGCGACAACCGCAACAGCAGATATCCAGGCCCGCTTTATCGAAGGTGCGCCAAAAGACAGATTTGAATTCACAAACACTGGTGATTGCACGCTGGGTGCATCGCAGATCAAGCTTGATCTGGGCGAAAGCAGCGCCGGGCTGATCTTTGACACGACAGCGGCAGGCGCTGGCGTCGAAGTCTTCCAACCGCTGGAAATCGTGGCAGGCGCTGACCTTCTGAATGTTGTGCCTGTCCTGAAAGACGGTGACAACACTGCACTGCTGGAATTGCGCGGGCTGAACCCGGGCCAGAGCGTCGCCTTTACCATCGACGTCGACGACACGCTGGGTGGCCGCGAAATCACTGTATCGGGCAGCGAAATTCTGGGCGCGCGGGTGTCCTTGACAGGCGCGGAAACATCGGACGGCCGCTTTGACGAACGCGGGGTCGCTACGCTGACGCTGCCGGCCTGTCTCAGCTGACCCGAACCAACATCACAAGACCCGGTCCAGAGCTTCGATCAGTTTGGTGACCTCTTGTTCGCTGGTGTAGTGAACGAAGGACAGGCGCAACACGCCTGTCTCTTCTTTTACGCCCATACCCGCCAAGGCCCGGCCCGCATAAAAATCGCCGCCCCCGGCCATGATGCCCAGTGTCGCAAGTTCTGCGGCCACCTCTTCGCCAGACCGGTTCAAAGCGAGCGCAACGGTTGGCGCCCGGCCCGCCGCATCCTCAGGGCCTAGCAATCGCACAGCATTACGACCCTTCACGGCATCCAGCAGGGGTTGCAGGATGCGCACCTCGTGGTCGCGCTGCAAATCATGAACGCCTGCTGAATCCGTTCCATGATGGGCGGCAAGCGCGTCGATATAGTCCACCATCCCGGCGCAAGCCGCGACCTGTGCGTGATCCGGACCTGCCGGGGTAAACCTTTTGTAAAGGCTGCCCGCGTTGAACACATGCCCCTGGTTCGGCAAAACCTCGGCCAAGGGACGCCGAATGGTCATGATGCCCTGATGCGGACCGTAGGTTTTGTAGCTGGAAAACAGATAGATATCCGCGCCCAGAGATCCAACATCGGGCAATCCATGCGGTGCATAGCTTACGCCGTCGACACAGACAAAAGCCCCCGCCGCATGGGCAAGCGCCGTAATTTCGACAACAGGATTGATTTCACCCACCACGTTGGAACAATGCGGGAAACACACCAACCGCACCTTTTCGTCCAGCAGCGCTTCCAGATCGTCGGTATCAAGATGCCCGGTGGAGGGATCAATGCGCCACTCGCGCACGTCGATGCCTTCGTCTGCAAGCCTGCGCCACGGCCCGGTATTCGCTTCGTGATCCTGATTGGTCACGATGATCGCCTCGCCCGGCTGAAGAAACTGCCGAAATGCCTGCGCCAGCACATAGGTATTCTGCGTTGTGGAAGGGCCAAAACTCAGTTCGTCATCGTCAACGCCCAGCACTGCGGCCAAACGGCGTCGGGCCTCGTCCATTTCCGCGCCGCCAAGGCGAGAGGCCTCATAGGGCGCGTAGGGCTGAACCTTGCGCTGGGTGTAGAACCGCGTCAGCCGATCAATAACCGCACCGCAGGTATAGGATCCGCCCGCATTCTCGAAAAAGGCCTGCCCCTCAAGGGACGGTTCGGAAAAGGCCGGGAACTGCGCCCGTACGAAATCGATATCCAGCATTAGATCGCCTCCCGTTTTACAAAGAAACAAATCGTGCGGATCGTTCGAGGTCAAGCCACACAAAAGGCTGCCCGCCGCGCTGCATCCGGTTGATCCGGCGCATGGGGCATAAAGAAAAGCCCCCGGCACAGCTACGCGCCGGGGGCCAGATTTTCCAAATGAGCCGTGTTTACTCGGCGGGCGAGTCAACCACACCGGCTTCGACAGCTTCTGCCTTGGTCGCAGGAACACCTGCTTTTTGACGCTTGCTGTCACGCCAAATCGCCTTGAGCACCGAGATGCCCATCAGCGCCATAACCGCGCTGAACGGCAGCGCACCGATCACCATGGCTGTCTGAATTGCGCTCAGACCGCCTGCGATGATCAGGCCACCAACCACCAGCGCCAGGGCTGCACCCCAGAACAGGATGTGCGGACGCGCCTTGGGACCTTCGTCGCCGGCTGCGTTGATCGTGTTGATGATCAAAACCGCCGAGTCAGCCGAGGTGACAAGGTAGGTCAGCAGCAAGATCACGACGACCACGGACATCGCCCAGGCCATAGTATCCGATAGCATCACCGCCAGCATCGCGAACAACTGGTCAGACTGGCCTGCGCCGACGATCTGGCCTTCGGCCACGCCCTGCAGTTCCAGATCAATCGCTGTGCCGCCGACGATGGCAAACCAGACAAAGCACATGATTGCCGGGATAACGATCGCACCCAAAACGTATTCACGCACGGTACGTCCCTTGGAAATCCGTGCGAGGAACACGCCCACGAACGGCGCAAAGGCGATCCACCAAGCCCAGTAGAAGATGGACCACGCACCCTGCCATCCGGACAGGCGTCCGTCTGTGGCGGCAGAATAGGTGGCTGCCACATCTTCGGAGGACAGTCCGGCTGCGGAAGCAGGCAGGCCCTCAGTGAACGCGCTCAAAGAGCCCCAAGGACTGGATGCCGATTTGAAAATCGCCTCAAGGTCTTCCGCCGGAAGTGCTTGCACCGCTGCAGGCACCGAAGCAGCAAAGCTGTCCATCGGGGTCGCCGTCCAAACGGTCAGGATATTGCCCGGGATCGAGATCAGGTAATCCCAGATACCGACAAACAACGCCTGCAGACCAAAGAAGGTCGAGCCGAAAATCAAGAAGAAGGCGAGGATGAAGAAGCTCAGCCCCATGTTGATGTTGGACAGCCACTTGATGCCTTTGCCAACACCCGACAGCGCCGAAAGCGTCGAGGCCCCCATGATCACCAGCAAGGCAGTCACGATGGCAGCGGTTGACATGGTCTTGTCGTCACCCGTGCCAGTATAGAGCCAATCGCCAAATCCGATCCGGGACAGACCCGAGACAAACTGCTCAACGCCAAAGCCCAACGTTTGCGAAACACCCAAAACAGTCGCGACAACCGCAACAACGTCGACAAGGTGGCCCGTAAAGCCGGACAGTTTATGGCCAAACAGCGGTGCCAGCGCAGACCGGATGGTCAGCGGCAGATCGCGGCGATAGGAAAAATAGGCGAGTGAAAGGCCAACAATCGCGTAAGCCGCCCAGGCTGCCAGTCCCCAGTGTGTAAAGGACCAAACATAGGCCGCCCTGACATTGCCGGCGGTACTGCCTTCGGTGATCCCGCGGATCGTATCGGGGTTCGAACCAAAGTGATAAAGCGGTTCGGCTGTTGCAAAGGTCAACATCCCGATGCCAATCCCGGCCCCGAACATCATCGAGAACCAGCTGAAATTGGAAAACTCGGGCTTGTCGTCCTCATGTCCCAGCTTGAGCCGGCCAGACGCCGGCATGACAGCAAGGATCAGGCAAACCGCCACGAAAAACGCCATGACGTAGACGTACCAATAGTTGAAGGTCGCCAGAATAAGGCTGTTGATGCTCGACAGAACGCCGCCGGCTTGCTCAGGAAAGGCAACGGCCCAAAGGATCAATCCCCCAACCAATAGCTTTCCCGTAACCGTAACGTTCTTCGTGAATCCCTTGTAAAAGCCGCTGTCTGCCACGGCAATCGGCAGATCCATGAGCGGCGGTTTAATAGACATAACTGGTTCCCTCCCGTTATTGTTGTGCGCCCACGGTAGCACAAAGCTTATGGTTTTCGGGAAATTCGCGTCGTTCGATCGATTTTTTGCGACAAAAATAGGCACAAAATGGATCAAGCCGTCGCGGATACGAAAAGGCCGGCCCCATTTCTGGCGCCGGCCTTGCCGTAAATTCAGTCCGAAACGTCCAGATCTATCAGGCGTTCACGTCAACGACCACGCGTCCACGCACCTGCCCTTTCAGGATGTCTGCACCCAGCTGCGGCAGATCGGCCAGCGTTGCCGGGTGAACCATCGCATCAAGTTTATCCATGGGCAGATCCGACGCGATCCGCTTCCATGCACGCACGCGGTTGTCGTAGGGCTGCATAACGCTGTCGATGCCCAGCAGGTTCACACCGCGCAGCAGAAACGGGATCACGGTTGCAGGCAAACCGGCACCGCCGGCAAGACCTACAGCCGATACAGACCCGCCGTATTTCATCTGCCCCAGCACGCGCGCCAGCATCGCGCCGCCTACGGCATCAACGCAGCCTGCCCATGTCTCGGATTCCAGCGGACGCTTGACCGTCTCGTTGATCTCGTCACGCGCAACAATGCGCGACGCGCCCAAACCCTTCAGATAATCTTCCTGCTCGGGACGGCCCGTGACACCGGCCACTTCATACCCCAGATTTCCAAGGATCGCCGTCGCGACGGATCCCACGCCACCAGCTGCACCGGTCACCAGAACCTCGCCCTGATCCGGCTTCAAGCCGTGATCTTCCAGCGCCATGACAGCCAGCATCGCAGTGAAGCCTGCAGTGCCCACGGCCATAGCCGCCCGTGTGTCCAGTCCGTCAGGCAGTGGAACCAGCCAGTCGGCCTTCACCCGCGCCTTCTGGCCATAACCACCCCAATGCGCCTCACCCACACGCCAACCGGTCAGAACGACCTTGTCGCCCGGTTTGTAACGGTCATCGTCAGAGGCTTCTACTGTACCGGCAAAATCGATCCCGGGAACATGCGGGTAATTCCGCACAAGACCGCCACCGGGGCCGATGCAAAGACCGTCCTTGTAGTTGACCGTCGAATATTCGACCGCAACCGTCACGTCGCCTGCTGGCAACTGATCTTCTGTCAACGCTTCGACCGAGGCCGATGTCTTTCCACTTTCCTCGTCCTTGCGGACCACCAGTGCATTGAAGGCCATTGCCTTGCTCCCTTCTTCTTTTTCCAAATACGCAATCGTGCCACGCCCGGTCTCGCCGGACGTCTTGTTCATAAGCCTAGTGCCAAAAGCTTTCGTGCACCACGGCATCGCGAAGCCCGTCCGGTGCCTGCACCTGAACATCGGTGCCATCATCCCAATGCGTCATCCGCACCATGCCAACGGCCACATTGGTGTTGTAGTCCGGGCTCCATGCGGCGCTGGATACCCGTCCGATCTGTTTGCCCTTTGCCACGACAGGCCAGTGCTGATCACAGCCCGGCACAGGATCACCCTTGATCGAGATCGCCCGCACCTGCCGCACAGGACCTTCCTGCGCAACGCGCAACAAGGCATCACGGCCAACACAGCCAATGGCCGTGGCGGTGTTGCAGAACTTGCCCAGACCGCACTCATGCGGCGTGTTCGTGCGGTCCATGTCATTGCCGTAGCTCAGCAGCCCGCCCTCGATCCGCTCGATCAAATTCGGACAACCTGCGTGAACATCGAGATCGCGACCAGCTTCCATAAGCGCATTCCAGATCGGCATGCCCGCATCCGAGCCGGCCACATAGATCTCGAACCCGCCCTGCTTTGAATAGCCCGAACGTGCAATCACATGGCTACGCCCTTCGAAATCAAACCAGCCAAACCGGAAAAAGCGGATATCGCGCACCGAGTCACCAAAGACCCGCGCCATCAGTTCGTCCGCCAAAGGCCCCTGAACCGCCAGCGGCGACACATCCGGCTCATCCACCAGCACATCCAGCCGGTAGCCATAGGCAATCCCCTTGACCCAGAACAGCAAATCACTGTCCGCAATCGAGATCCACCAGCGATCTTCTGCCAGCTTCACGGCCACGGGGTCATTCAGCATTCCGCCCGTCTCATCAACGATTGGCACATAGAAACACTGCCCCGGCAGCATGCCCCGCAAATCGCGCGGGGTCAGCATCTGCATCAAGCGCGCGGCATCGGGTCCGCGCAATTCCACCTGCCGTTCAACAGACACATCCCAGACCTGAACCGCGTTTTTCAGGTGGTGGTAGTCTTCTTCAACCGAACGGAACACCGTTGGCAACAGCATGTGATTGTAAACCGTATAGGCTTTGACACCGGCGGCTTCGACACCTTCGGAAAATGGTGTGCGGCGCAGGCGACGAGACGGCGAAATAAGAGTCATGGTCAGATCTCCTCACAGGATTCAGGAGCTATTCTAGATGGGATGGTGGGCGGGGCGACGGATCGGGCACAGCCCGGGCCGAGCGCCGGCCGTTATCCCGTACCTGACCTTTGCGCAAAGGCTCCAAGGCCCCGCCAGTCGCGCGGCAACACAAAAGGTCTGAACGGCACCAGTGCCGGTCCATAAACACCGCTGCCGCGCCGTGCATAAAGACAGGCCCGCATCACAGCCATGGCCCTTCTTGCGGCATGAAGATATAATCCGAGACCGGCGCATTGACCCCTGCTGCTGTCAGCATTGCGTGAATCTGGCCGCGATGATGGGTCTGGTGATTGAACATATGCATCACGCATTGCGCTGTCGGCCGGGTGAAATCCTGCCCCACAATCGCCGAATGCCATGACGTTTGGCCCGCCAGATCAATGGCACCAATCTTTTCTGCCCAAGCCAGCAGGGCGCTGACTGTGCGAAACCTTTCGATTTCCCACGCGGCGGCATCTTCGCAAAGCGAAACGCCCGCATCTGCCCCCACTTCGGGCGCCGCGAAATCGGCCAGATGGCTAAGCCACAATTGATCGCCCAGCAGCAAATGATTGGCCGTTCCCAGAATCGATCCGAAAAAGGCTTTGCGGTTTTTGCGCAGCGCCTTGTCGTCCAATTCGGCCATGCATGCCTTTAGCTGGCTGTTTTGCCAGCCATTGTATCGTGCCATGCCCAAAACATATTCGGGCGTCAGGATCACGGCTTGGGGCCTTTCCAGTCGATTGGGCAGATCTCCGCAGATTTGCCACCAAAATCCCAGACGCGGCCAAAGTCGCGCACCTTGGATTTCAGACCGCGGGCCGCGATGATGTCGGGGCCCATCCAATACTTTGAATTCGAGATCATGACTGGATGATCCGGGCTGGCGCCATCGATCATTTCGATCTCGCCCTGAATCTTGCGGCCAATGTAGAGCCCGCGCTTCTTGCCCTCGCGCATGATCTCGACCTTCTCGCGTTCCGCACTGATGATTTCCGACACCAGCATTGTGAACAGACCGGTGGTTCCACCAGCTGCGCCGGAAAAGATCTGCAAGATGCCATTGTAAGCCTTGCCCGAGGCGCGTTCGTCCACGTAGGCCGCGACCTTCCAGTTGCCCTCGGCCATACGGCCGGGAATTTCGACCATCAGCCCGACGTTCAAACCGGAGAGGTCTTCGCCTTCGTAGTGTCCTTCATCGATGGCAATCGCCATCCAGGCGCGACAATCCCCCTCGGTGGGAGGGTGAGCGCCGAGGCTGACCACGCATGGACAGAAAACCGTGCAGGAACAATTCAGAAAAAGCTCGCCCTTGATGGCCCACTCGGTCGGGCGCATCTGGCGCCGCTTGGGGTTGGCCATGCGCTGATCGATGCGCTGCGAAATAGGAAGGCGATCTGCCTCCGGTTTGCGCGTAAGTGCCATGTCTTTCTCCTTACATGAACAGCGGCGTGGCGATGACCACCACACCTCCGAGGATCAGGGCGACGCCCAGAGGTTTGATGATACGGTGACCGATTTGCGGAAGTTTTTCCAGCACCATGAAAAATGTCGCCAATCCCATCCACAAAAGGCTCATGACGCCGCCGACAAAGCCCAGCGCCATAAAGCCCCAGCAGCAGCCAACACAGAACGCGCCAAGCCCCAGCCCCATACGCAATCCGCCGAGGGTTCCGCTGCGCCAGTTGCCAAGGAAATAATGCATAGGTGCATGGCAGACACCGTGGCAGACTTCTTTGGCGCGGGTGAACTGGAATGCGCCAACGACGATCAACAGGCCACCTTGCAACAGGGTCGACGTGAAAATGCCCAGCATGTCCACAACGCCGCCGAACAACAGTGCCAGCTGCACCGCTGCGATCAGTGCCGCAAAGCCGATCCACGCAATCATGTATCCGCTTAGCAGGCCCAGCCAGCCGCGGCGCGATCCATCTGCGCTGCGGATCAGGTCTTCATAGGCACGCAGGGTGGGCACCATGGTCGGCAGCATCATTGCAGCCATCATGATCGCCCACATGGCAAAGACCGGGCCGAATTCCGCCATGGGCATGTACATGTCCATGCGCGGGTCCATCATGCGCATCTTTTCTGCCATGGCGGTGACGGGACGACCCAGCCAGTCCAGCCCCATTCCCATGGCCATCATGTAGAGCCAAACCCAGGCGGCAAGAATGAGCGCAAAGAACCCCAGCCAGAGAAGGTCACGCAACGGTCGTATCATTGTGGCCCTCCCCGCCGTCTGATTCGATTTTCGCGACCGTCGCAAAGTGCTTTTTGCACGGCAACTCAATTTATATTGACGTTGCGTAAAGCGACCGCTGAAACAGCGATCGCCTGTCGTTTTTCTTATATCAATGTCGTTTTACTTCATTGAATTCAAACCAAAGATATTGCCTTCGGTATCCTGACACAGAGTGACAAAGCCAAATTCACCAATCGAGAACTTGGGCCGGAGCACCGTCCCCCCGGCCTGCGCAACCCTGTCTTGCTGTACGGCGCAGTCCTGCACCATGAAATAGACCACGGTGCCACCCGGTCCCGGAAGCCCGTGTTCTGTTTTGGACAGGGCCCCACCTGCGCCATAGCAATCCATATCGGCGCTAAAGGCCATCATCTGCGACTCGCCGGTCGGATCACCCATCGGTTTCAGAGGTGCGCCGAACACCTCGGCGTAAAAACCGGCGGCGCGGTCCATATCGTCCACAAAGATGTCAAACCATCCCACTGCGTTCATCTTGGTCATTGTCGTCTCCTGTCATCAAGTGTTGTCCTGACAGGTATCTAAACGGCACACCCCAATGCCGTATTGTAGATTTCAGACATCAAACTTTTTTGCGTAGCGGCCGGGCGTGTAGCCCGTGGCATTTCGGAACGAATGGATGAAATGAGACTGATCCGCATAAGACCACGTGTCCTCGCCATTCAATGATTGCTGCAGTCTGAGCACTTTGAGAAAGTCATGCGGTGAAAACCCGGTGCTTTGCTTGAGCCGTCTTTGCAGTTGCCGGGCAGACAACCCTGTCGCCCGCGCCATGTCGGCCACGGATTTCACATCATCCAGATGCGCAAAGATCGCCTCAGTTATCGGATTGCGCGCAACGATACCGTCCCGGGCCAATGCGGTGACGAAATCCGACAGGACGGGAACACAGGCATCCAGCCCGGGTTGGTCAAGCTGCGCATTGACCTCTTGCAGCGGCAAGAGCCCGGCATAGGGCGTTTCCACCAGCCCGTGCACAGCAGGGTGACGCGCCTCCTGCCAGACCCCGGGCAGAAAACGAATGTTCACAAAATGGAACACGCGGCCAAGGTTGAACTCTTCGGACTGCGCGCGCAGCTTGGTCACCCCGGCAACCGTTCGAACCCTCTGATCAAAGACCACATAGGTGCAGGCATCCGGCAGCGCATGAAACCGATAGTCCTGACCCAGTGGGGCATCTGTTTTCAGCCAAAGATACCTGTGCACGATCCCACGAAGCGCTTCGGGCGGTTCAGCCTCGACAAAGGTAACAGTGTCTACCGACTTGTCCTTGCCGTTGCCTTTGGGATCATAAATCGCATCTGGCACCAGCACACACTCCGACAGCCAACCTGAATAGCAGCTTAGACCATTTGGGAAGATGGCGCACCCGAGAGGATTCGAACCTCTGGCCTCTGCCTTCGGAGGGCAGC
>JAHDIS010000035.1:0-6081 GCA_020630695.1 Paracoccaceae bacterium
CTCAAGTTGAAAAGCTGTTACCAGCTTATCCTTGACGTTCGAACCTCTGCACATCGGCCGGTTGTTCAAACCGGCCAGTCTCTGTTTGTTGTGCTTCAGTTTTCATAGAAAACCGAAAGCCGTCCAAACAGTGAAGCTGACTATCCATCATCGGTTCCGGCCGAAGCCATCCCCTAGGTAGTTGATATGCAGGTGTTTGATCCATCGAATGAACCAGAGCCGCCCACATATCTCTTCAGATACTCGCGATTTCAAAGAGCGTAGAGACAAAATCGACTGGATGCGCCCTAACTTACTTGGCGCGCCCCGCCTCATTCACCTCTGATTTTTTGCCTCGCTTCCCTCTGGTGTGGCCCGCTGTGGGCCGCTCCGTCGTTCCGTCTGGCGTTCCGTTGTGCGCCTCAGCGCCGCCGGTGAGGGGGGTTCTACGGTTAGGTGCGCAGGTCCGCAAGCGCTTTTTTCAAGAAAGTTGGTTTTTTTTGCGATTTTCTTGAAAGGCGTTTAATTTCAACAGGTTAAAAAGTCATCTTTTTGCGGATTAGGCTTTTGCCCGCGCGATAACTCTGCGCTGCAGCATCTGCGAACTCAAGATTTTGCGTTACTCACAGGGTTATCCCCAAGAGAGAGCGATTCATTGGGTGAATCTGGTGCTGAATCACCGGTGAATCGCCCGTGAATCGCTTCGATTTCCGAGTCGCCCATGAAAAAACGCCCGACTCGGATGAATCGGGCGTTCGTTTTGGGGTGAATCGCTTAACTTCGCTGAAGTTGCCGTTTCGGTTGCCATCGCAAGGCCAACAATCCCAGAACCAATGTCATATATATGATGGGTTCGAGCTGCAGGCCCTTCGACAGCATTATGAAGTGAAGCGCTCCTAGCAAAGCGATCGCATAAGTAAGTTTGTGAAGCTTGCGCCACTGAACGCCCAGTTTGCGGATCGAAAGGTTGTTTGACGTGATCGCCAAGGGGATCATCAAAACAAAGCCCAGCATCCCGACCGTTATATAAGGGCGCTTTAGAATGTCCGCCCAGATCTGGCTGAGGATCTGCACGTCGAGCACCAGCCAAACCAAAAGGTGCAGCGTCACATAGAAGAACGCCAACAATCCAATCGCCCGGCGAAACTTGATCAGGTTGATACCCAGATGTTTCCGCAGCGGCGTAATGCACAGACCCGCTATCAACAGCTGAAGCGCTATCTCGCCCAGCTCATGTTCCAGCGCCTTGATCGGCTCCACACCCAGACCGCCAGTCACTCCAAGATAAAAGAAGTAAGGGGCAGGCAAAGCGCACAGTATATATAAGCACCATGTTGGGACCGCTTTGGCGATGCTGTTAACCTGATCGATCATCATCAAAAGAACTTCGCCAGATCCATACCGTCATACAGACCGGCAACCTCTTCTTCGTAACCGTTGAACATCAGGGTTGGCTGACGCTTGGCAAACAGGCCTCCGCCAATCTTGCGTTCTGTTGCCTGACTCCAGCGCGGGTGATCCACCTCGGGGTTCACATTACTATAAAAGCCGTACTCACGGCCGTTCGCCTTGTTCCAGCTGGTCGGAGGCTCATCGTCAGTCAAGGTGATCCGGACAACGGACTTGATCGATTTGAAACCATACTTCCACGGGACGACCAAACGCAGCGGCGCGCCATTCTGGCTTGGGATCGGTTTGCCGTAGATACCTGTCGCCATCATCGTCAGCGGATGCATGGCTTCGTCGAGGCGCAAACCTTCGACGTAGGGCCAGTCCAGAACCGGGAACCGCGTGCCGGGCATTTCTTCAGGACGCAGTACAGTTTCGAAGGCCACGTATTTTGCGCCGGACTGCACCCCCGCCATGTTCAGCAGATCGGCCAGTTCAAAACCATTCCAAGGCACGACCATCGACCACGCTTCGACACAGCGGAAACGGTAAATCCGCTCTTCGATCGTCATGGCTTCCATGATCTGCGCGAAATCATAATCACCGGGCTTATCGACCAGGCCGTCAATGGTGACCGACCATGGCGTCGTGTTGAGCATATGCGCGTTCTTGGAAGGATCGTCTTTGCCGGTGCCGAACTCATAGTAGTTGCAATAGCTGGTGATCTCATCCCATGCGTTCGGTTCAAGCGCTTCCTGAGCTTGCGCTCGGGGGGCAAGCCCCATCGCAGCACCCGCAGTCAATCCAGCCAGAATTTGACGGCGGTTCAAAAAGGCCGCCTCCGGTGTTGCATCAGCACGCGTCAGTGTGTTCGTCCAGCGATATGCCATCGGCCTCTCCATTGTTTGCTGCCCAATAGCTAAGGGCGAAACTGTCAGAGACCAAACCACATCGGCTCAACTCCCCGTGGCCTGATTGTAACAAAAGTCGACCACAAAGGCATCTTTGCGGATCGCAGCCCACTCTCAAAGCACGCTAGGCTTCTGCTTCTGGGAACAACTCGGACATCAAGACACTGCGCCCATCGGGCTGAACTACGCGAACATGCTCGCGTCTCATAAGACGCGGCTCGGCCACACCGACCGAATGCGCAATGGTCTCCACTTCGTGGATCACATCCATCGCATAAGACGCGACGCGCTCCTCCTTGTCCTCAACGACAAGTCCTGCCTGCAGGCGTGCATTATGTGTCGTGATCCCGGTCGGGCAGGTATTTCGGTTGCACTTGAGCGCTTGAATGCACCCAAGCGAGAACATGAACCCCCGCGCCGAGGTCACGAAGTCGGCGCCCGATGCAATGGCCCAGGCCACATCACCGGGGTTCACCAGTTTCCCGCTGGCCACCAGCCGGATGCGGTCCTTCAGGCCATGCCGGTTCCGCATCAAGGCAACTTGTGGGAGCGCCTCGCGGATCGACATCCCGACGAGGTCGATCAAAGGCATGGGCGCAGCGCCCGTCCCGCCTTCGCCACCATCTATCGTGATAAAGTCGGGCGCGCTCTCCACACCTCTCTTTATAATGGCGTCAAAAAAACCCTCAAAGCCTTCGACCGCGCCAATAACCGTCTTTATGCCAACGGGTTTGCCGGTCACCTCGCGAACCCGGTGGATCATGTCGAGCAAGTCATCCCAATCGTCGACCTCTGCGTGCCGATTGGGAGAAATGCTGTCCTTTCCTTCGGGGATCCCGCGAATACGCGCGATTTCTGCATTAACCTTGCCGCCTGGCAGGATGCCGCCTTTGCCCGGTTTTGCGCCTTGGGCCAGTTTTATTTCGAACATGCGGACGGTTTCGTGCGCAGCCACTTCGCGCAGCTCCTCGTCACTCAGCGATCCGCTTTGATCGCGCACACCATATTTGGCGGTTCCGATCTGAAAGACGATATCGCACCCACCTTCGAGATGAAAAGGCGACAGCCCCCCTTCCCCGGTGTTCAGCCATACCCTGGCTTTCTTGGCACCGCGGCTCAGCGCTCTGACCGCGGGTTTTGAAATGGCTCCGTATGACATGCCGGAAATATTGAAGAAGCTGGGTGCCGCAAAGGGGATACGGGCCCCAGCCCCAATGACCTTGGGCTCAGAGCTCGCGAATTGATCGTCCACCGGCGGGAAAGCTGCGTTCACAAACAATGGCGTGCCGACGACGTTCAGGTTTCGGGTCGATCCGAACGCAACCGTATTGCCGTGACCATGCGCAGCGCGCTCTATCCATTCCCGCTGCGCCCTGTTGAACGGCAGCTCCTCCCGGTCCATTGCAAAGAAGTATTGGCGAAAGAACTCCCCCAACGTTGAAAACAGTTTTCGGAAACGGCCGATCACCGGGTAGTTTCGCCGGATTGCATCAGCCCGCTGGGTGCGGTCCACAACAAACACGACCAGCGCTGCCAGAACCACCAATCCGATGATCCCGACAAAAACAACGGCCAAGGCCTGCAAGACGTACATGGCGGCGCCCATGGGTTCTCCATTCATATTCGTTGATTTGCATCAATTCGACGCAACGGTTTATCGTTTATCGTGACAACCGATACAGACTTCGGCAACCCAAAGGACATTCACAAATGAAGTATCTCGCGACTGCGCTTGCTTTGCTGGCTGCGCCAGCTTTTGCCGATGGCATCATCACCTATGACACGGACCAGAGTTTTGACGACGTGGTGTTCGGGCTGGAAAGCGCGATCCTTGATTCCGGGCTTGTCATCGACAGCGTATCTCACACCGGCGACATGCTGGAACGAACACGTGCCGATGTTGGCTCAGACAAGGTTCTGTTTGAACACGCTGATGTCTTCAGCTTCTGTTCGGCAGCCATTTCGCGACGGGCGATGGAAGAAGATCCAATGAACATCGTCTTTTGTCCGTATGACATCTTTGTCATGGTACGCCCGGAAAGCCCCGATACAACGACAATCGGTTTTCGCACCTTCCCCGACGGCGCGATGCAAGAAGTGCAGACTTTGCTGGACGACATCGCAAAAGCCGCGATCGGGATCGACTGATACGCCTTCATTGTGTCTCAAAGCGAGACGAATCTTCGGAGCGGCCGGGTCTCTCTAAAAACAATCACCACCGTATCCGACCAACTGATTCAAAGACGGAAACAGAAAAAGTCTAAATTGTGAATATTTGTAAGTTTTTGCCTTATTTCGACCAGAATGTTTGCACAAAGGCGCCCCCATTCCTTACGCTAGGTTAATGGCGTGGGGGCGCCAATAAGAAGCAGGAAAACAAAATGGCTGTCACTTACGGAACTTCTGGCAACGATAGTATCCTTGGTACGGATGTACGGGATGTTATAGCTCTATTGGAAGGCGACGACTATGTAATGGCAGGGAACGGTGCTGACCTCGTTCTCGGTATGTTAGGCGATGATACGTTACTAGGTGGCAACGGCGGCGACGAAATTCTCGGTGGTGAGGGTAATGACTCACTGATCGGGGCGTGCGGGCACGACAGTCTGTACGGAGAGGATGGCAACGACGTTCTGAACGGCGGGAACGCAGACGATCTTCTGGTTGGCGGATTGGGAATGGACACCCTGTTCGGCGGCAACAACAACGATGAACTCTATGGTAACGACTCATCCGATCTGCTGAACGGTGGCAACGGCGACGATGTCCTGAACGGCGGCGCCAACGATGACACGATCATCGGTGGTAAAGACGATGACATGATGACCGGCGAAGACGGTGCCGACACCTTTGTCATCGACGGTTGGAAAACTGGTAACGACACAATCACCGATTTCACCGTCGGCACGGACATTATCGATCTGACGGTTATCGGTGTTTATGACATCGCACAGCTCAACATCGTTGATCTGGCTGGCAGCAGCTTGATCATGCTTGGCAACGGAAACTCGCTATTGCTGGCCGGCGTTGCACCTTCCGAGTTGTCCAACGCAGATTTTGCCCTCGCACCGACACCGGACCCCTTGCTGACCAGCGATGGTGGCGACACCGTATACGGTACGGACGGAAATGACGTTGTGGACGGGCAATTGGGTTCCGACGTCCTTTACGGTGCCTTGGGCAACGACGTGCTGTCCGGAGGCTCAGGCGAAGACAAGCTCTTTGGGCAAGGCGGTAACGACGTGCTGGATGGTGGCTCTGGTCGCGATCGTCTCTATGGCGGCAACGGCAACGACACGATCCTCGGCGCTGCGGACAACGATCTGATCAAAGCAGGCGAAGGTGACGACTCGGCCAACGGCGGCAACAAGAACGACAGGTTGTTCGGCGCCGGTGGCGAAGACACTCTCATCGGTGAAAATGGCAATGACCGGATCTGGGGTGGTGACGACAATGACATCATCGACGGCGGCGCTGGCCGTGACGTGATGTATGGCGATGCTGGGAACGACACCCTGACAGGTGGTTGGGGCAAAGACACCATGACCGGTGGTGCAGGCGAAGACGTATTTATCTTTGAGATGCGCAGCAACGCTGACACGATCACCGATTTCGAAGACGGGACCGACTTGTTGGACTTGCGAGGCTACGCAGCCCAAGGCGTCACCGAATTTGCTGACCTTTCGATTCAACAGGTGGGCGACGACGTGCTGATTACGCTCTACGGCAAAAACTCGATCACGCTGGAGAACACCCTGGTCGCAGACATCGACTCAAGTGATTTCATCTTCTGAGATCATTA
>JAHDIS010000035.1:6091-43199 GCA_020630695.1 Paracoccaceae bacterium
AGAACACCCTGGTACATCGACTGATTTTCTGAGTAGAGACGCAAAAGCAAAGGGCCCGCCAATTTGGCGGGCCCTTCTCATTAGTGGCTTTGCAAATCAGTGCACCACCGCATCATCCGGCTTGGGCGTATTAGTTGACCCGACGCGGTCTCCGATGATCAGCCCTTCGCTTCCTGCGCTGACAGTGACGATGTCACCATCTCCAATGTCACCTGCCAGAAGCATTTCAGCCATTGGATCCTGCAAGGCGCGCTGGATCACCCGCTTGAGCGGACGCGCACCGAACACAGGGTCATACCCCTCATCGGCCAGCCACTTTTTCGCTCCATCATCCAGCTGCAACTGGATTTTACGAGCCGCAAGCCGTTTGAGCAGACGGGCCATCTGGATATCAACGATCCCATCCATGTCTTCCCGCTTGAGGCGGTCGAAAATGATGGTTTCGTCCAGACGGTTCAGGAACTCCGGACGGAAATGAGCACGCACCGCGTCCATCACATCGCGCCGGGCCTGCGCCCCGTCAGCACCTTCTGGGAGTTGAGACAGCGCCTGCGAACCAAGGTTGGAGGTCAGAATAATGAGCGTCTGTTTGAAATCGACTGTCCGGCCCTGCCCGTCTGTCAGGACGCCATCGTCCAAGACTTGCAGCAGAACGTTGAAGACGTCCGGGTGCGCTTTTTCAACTTCGTCGAACAGCACAACCTGATAGGGACGCCTGCGAACCGCTTCAGTCAGAACACCGCCTTCATCATACCCCACGTAGCCAGGAGGCGCGCCGATCAGACGGGCCACTGCGTGCTTTTCCATGAACTCGGACATATCGATACGCACCATGGCGCTATCGTCGTCAAAAAGGAATTCGGCCACCGCCTTGGTCAGCTCGGTCTTGCCCACGCCAGTTGGCCCGAGAAAGAGGAACGAACCAAGTGGCCGGTTCTCATCGTTCAGGCCTGCGCGCGCACGGCGCACCGCATTGGCAACAGCCTTGACCGCCTGCTCTTGTCCGACGACCCGCTTGTGCAGCCCATCTTCCATCCGCAACAGCTTGTCACGTTCACCTTCCAGCATCTTGCCTGCCGGAATTCCGGTCCAGCGTTCAACAACCGACGCGATTTGGTCCGGGCGCACGGCCTCTTCGACCATAACGTCATCATCACCGCTTTCCGCCTCGGACAGCTGCTTTTCCAACTGTGGGATTACGCCATAGGACAGCTCACCAGCCTTGGCGAGGTTCCCCTCACGCTTAGCCTGCTCCAGTTCTGCTCGGGCCCGATCCAACTGCTCCTTGACGTCACGCGCGGAGGCCAGCTTGTCACGCTCTGCCTGCCATTGCGCCGTCATCTCTGCGCTTTGTTGCTGCAGATCAGCCAGATCCTTTTCAAGCTTTTCAAGCCGGTCTTTGCTGGCTTGATCATCTTCCAGACGCAGCGCTTCGACTTCGATCTGTTTTTGCAGGATGTCACGATCCAGCGCATCCAGTTCTTCTGGCTTGGAATCCACCTCCATACGCAACCGCGACGCGGCTTCGTCCATCAGGTCGATGGCTTTGTCCGGCAAGAAGCGATCCGTGATGTACCGGTTCGACAATTGCGCCGCTGCAACCAAGGCAGAGTCGCTGATCCGCACACCATGGTGCAGCTCATACTTTTCCTTGATCCCGCGCAGAATACTGATCGTGTCCTCAACGGTAGGCTCTGTGACCATTACCGGCTGGAACCGCCGCGCAAGCGCCGCGTCTTTTTCGACGTGTTTGCGGTACTCATCGAGCGTGGTCGCACCAACGCAGTGCAATTCGCCCCGTGCCAGCGCCGGTTTCAGCAGGTTCGACGCATCCATTGCGCCGTCGGCTTTGCCTGCACCAACCAAGGTATGCATCTCATCAATAAAGAGAATGATCTCGCCTGCCGCAGCTGTCACTTCGGACAGAATGGCCTTGAGCCGCTCTTCGAATTCACCACGGTATTTTGCACCGGCAATCAGTGCGCCCATATCCAGCGCCAACAACGATTTGTTGCGCAGCGATTCAGGCACGTCGCCATTCACGATACGAAGGGCCAATCCTTCGGCAATCGCAGTTTTACCGACACCGGGCTCGCCGATCATGACCGGGTTGTTTTTGGTACGGCGGCTCAGAACCTGCATGGCACGACGAATTTCATCGTCCCGACCGATGATCGGATCGATCTTTCCCTCACGCGCCGCCTCGGTCAGATCGCGGGCATACTTCTTGAGTGCGTCATATCCTTCTTCAGCCGAAGCCGTGTCAGCTGTGCGGCCTTTGCGAATATCGTTAATCGCTTCATTCAGTTTTTGTGGACTGACCGCACCGGCTTCCAGCGCGTCCTTTGCCGGGCTCTTCACCATGGCCAACGCCATCAGCATCCGCTCCACAGGAACGAAGCTGTCACCAGCCTTGGTCGCCAGCTTTTCAGCCTCATCCAGCACACGACCAGTCGCAGAGTCCATATAGACCTGCCCGGCGTCGCCGCTGACTTTCGGGATTTTTGCAAGTTTGGTGTCCAGCACTTGAACGACACGATCCGACGCGCCACCCGCGCGCTGGATCAGGTTGGAAGCCATCCCCTGATCGTCGTCCAGTAGGGCTTTGAGCAAATGTTCCGGAGCCAGTTTCTGGTGGCTCTCACGCATTGCGATCGTTTGCGCGGCCTGAATGAACCCGCGCGAGCGTTCCGTGAACTTCTCCAAGTTCATGGCGTTCTCCTTTTCTTCAAGCGCCCGCTTCGAATTGGCAACGCCTGCTCAGCAGCACGTCCCGGATCGGGCCTCATGGATCAGATGGTATTTCCTTGGCGCGGATTCAAGAGTTCCGCAAGCA
This sequence comes from Paracoccaceae bacterium, assembly GCA_020630695.1. Lineage (GTDB taxonomy): Bacteria > Pseudomonadota > Alphaproteobacteria > Rhodobacterales > Rhodobacteraceae > Thalassococcus_A > Thalassococcus_A lentus. Next base: position 8,928 of record JAHDIS010000035.1, read on the forward strand.
ATGCGCCACTCAGGAACGGGACATTTGCACTTATGATCTGGTGAAGCCAGCCTTGACGTTTGCAGCAACCGAGCGCATCACGCAGCGAGCCAGCAAAGGAGCCCGCCATGTCAGATGATCGCCTTATAGTCGCCCTCGATGTTCCCAACGCTCTTGCTGGTCTGGAAATGGCCAAAACACTTGGGGACTCAGTTTCGTTCTATAAGATCGGGCTTGGAATGCTGACAGGCGGTGGGTTGGCTCTGGCCAATGAACTGAAGCAAGAACACGGCAAACGCATCTTTCTGGACATGAAACTGTTCGACATCGGCGCAACGGTCGAAGCAGCAGTACGCGGTCTGGCGCAGTTTGATCTCGATTTTCTGACGGTTCACGGTGACCCCCACGTCGTTCGCGCAGCCAGAGAGGGCGCGTCGAATTCGGACATGAAAATTCTGGCCGTCACGATCCTGACATCGCTGGACCGTGCCGATCTGGACGCTTCACTGATTGAATCAGGCGAGATTCCCGACCTGGTGGCAACCCGCGCTGGCCGCGCCTTTGAGGCCGGGGCCGATGGCGTCATTGCTTCTCCGAACGAAGCGGCGATGATCCGCGCTCTGCCCGAAGCCAACGGGCGCCTGATCGTTACCCCCGGGGTACGTCCAGCCGGCGCTGACAAGGGTGATCAGAAACGGATCGCAACACCGGCAGCCGCCATTCAAGCGGGCGCGGACCATATTGTTGTCGGAAGACCCATTCATTTGGCAGCCAACCCGCGACAAGCCGCTTCGGCAATCGTGGATGAGCTAAAATCCGCCTAAATCCACCCGTTTTCAACGGCTTGCATATCAAACAGGGAACACAGGTATGTGATTCCCCCCTTTCCAACATCCAATGCCAACCCCATCTATAAGTTATCCACAGGCACAAAGCCTTGCCTGGATAGTTTAGTTGAGGAGGCATGAGCATGTCCCAGATCAAAACCGAGATTGGCGAAATCGCCTACAACCCTGCGCTCGAAGCATTTGAAGCGCTGGTCACATTTCACACCATCGCCGGCCCACAGCGCGTCGCTTCTGCATTCCGCGCCACGCTGAACGCCGACTTTGATGTCATCAGCGACGGGTTGCTGCGCGATGCGCTTCAAAACTTCACGCGCTCTGGTGCTCTGAGATCCCGAGTCGCTGTCGCGCCCGAAAAACCACAGCATCCGCTGAGTGAAAATTCACAACTGGCTGCTTGATCCCGACTTTCTTTCAGCCAGCGCATGCTGCCTGAGCGTTGGCATTGGGCATCCCTCTGTTCCCCGGGAATGCCCCAGACTGGCTGGCGCGTCTGTTAGGCGCGCCAGCCTTTTTCGTTCATTGATCGCGGGCCGCATTCCAATAATCTAAAACGATCCGCGCGAAATGAGGAATCGCATTCGGGTGCCCCGCAAACTCGGAAGGCGGCATCACTGCCCAGCCCGCGCCCTCATTTCCGAAAACCACCTGGTCTCGTATTTCGTGATCCAGATGCGCAGCATAGAAATAGCTGACTCCGGTCTCACCAACCCTGCGGTGTGCGAAAATCGTATCGACCTCGGACAGGGTAAGACCCAATTCTTCGCGCAGTTCACGCAACGCGCAGTGCAACGGACTCTCTTGGCCTTCGCGTCCACCGCCCGGCAAATCCAAATAGCCCGGCCATGATATACCCGGAGTATGATCGCGGTGCAGAACCAGAAGGTCCTTGCCAGCAAAGACCATTATTTTGGCCCCAGTGAAGTCTTCGTTGTTCAACCACATGGCTCTGGCCAACCTCTCCCGCTACAATAGTGCCCGAACGGAGCACGCCCAATGCCAGCCCTATGCCGCGATTGCCTGACTGAATTTGACCATGGACGCCGCTGTCCATCATGCGGGCGCCCACGGATCATCGCACATGATGAACTCTGGGATCTGTCCATAGCCCATATGGACTGCGACGCTTTCTATGCAAGCGTGGAAAAGCGCGACAACCCCGAACTGGCCGACAAGCCTGTGATCATTGGTGGCGGCCGGCGCGGTGTTGTTTCGACCGCCTGCTACGTCGCAAGAATCAAGGGCGTTCGATCTGCGATGCCCATGTTCAAGGCGCTGGCTTTGTGCCCCGATGCCGTGATCGTGAGACCGCGCATGTCTGCCTATGCCGATGCCTCACGCGCCATCCGTTCCATGATGGAGGAACTCACCCCATCCATCGAGCCACTTTCTTTGGACGAAGCCTTTCTGGATCTAACGGGAACCGCAAGACTGCATGGCGCGCCACCAGCCGTCATGCTGGCACGTCTAGTTTCCCGAATGCGCGACGAGCTTGGCCTCACCGGATCAATCGGCCTGTCGCACAACAAGTTTCTCGCCAAAATCGCCTCGGACCTAGACAAACCCCGCGGTTTTTCCGTGATCGGAAAGGCCGAAACCGAAGCGTTTCTGCGCCCCAAACCCATTCGGTTGATTTGGGGCGTGGGCAGCGCAACGCAGGATTCGCTCGAACGGGCCGGCATTCGTACCTTCGAGGATCTGTTGCGTTGGGACAAACGTGATCTTGCTGCGCGCTTTGGTTCGATGGGCGACCGGCTTTGGCATCTTGCCCGCGGTCAGGACCGGCGTCGCGTGACGCGCAATGCACCTATGAAATCCATTTCCAACGAAACGACCTTCCACGAAGATACATCCGATCCAGAGTTGCTGGACGGACATCTCTGGCGCATGTGCGAAAAAGTGGCGGATCGCGCCAAGGCCAAAGGTATGGCAGGCCGTGTTGTGACGCTGAAACTGAAGAAATCAGACTTCAAATTGTTGACGCGGCGCACCTCGCTTCCGGATGCAACCCAGATTGCGGACAGGCTCTATCGAACAGCCCGCGCGCTCTTTGATCAAGTGCCCGGGGATGGCCCCTATCGATTGCTCGGCGCGGGTTTATCCGACCTTGTTCCCGAAGATATGGCAGATCGTGCTGGGGATTTACTGGACCCGAACGCGCAGACCCGCGCAAAAGCCGAGCGCGCGACAGACGCCATTCGGGCCAAATTTGGCGACGATGCAATCCTCAAGGGACGGGCCCTGCGGTAAAAGGGCAAGCAGCCCTTTGCTGACAGAGTGCGCTAGAAGCGTTCCGCGCGAACCACTTCGACATCGGCGACTGTAACAACGCCAATATGCTTTTCCACGACAGCAAAGGCCGCTTCCATCAATTCATCCAGACGCTCAGGCCGGATAATGCAAATCACCTGAACCAAACCGGTTCCACGCCCGACCTGCCCTTCTCGGCTCCATTCGCCCGAACGACCGGACCCGCCCATCACCGGCAAGATCGACCAACCAGTCACACCCGCGCTCTTCAGCGCTTCGGTCAGGCGTCGCTGCATAACGGCTTCAATCGTGATCACCACACGTTTCGCTTTGTGCATCTGCATTGATCAGCCTCCTGTCATCATCTGGGCCACCGACAGGTAGAGCGGGATGCCCAAGGTCAGATTGAATGGGAATGTTATTGCCAAAGACAGCGTCAGGTAAATTGACGGATTGGCTTCGGGAACCGCAACCCGCATGGCAGCGGGCACGGCGATATACGAGGCCGATGCACTCAGCACCATCAGCAGGACAACGCCGCCCGTGCTAAGCCCCAGCAGCAGACCTGCGCCAAGGCCGAGCGTTGCAGAGACGACGGGCATCAGCACACCAAAGGCGATTGCACCCCGATCCAGCACTTTGGCTTCGCGCAAACCACGCCCGGCAATCAACCCCATGTCCAATAGGAACAGACACAGGACGCCCTGAAACGGGTTCACGATGAACGATGCGATTTTTTCAAGACCCTCTTGTCCAGTGATCGCACCAATTGCGAAAGCCCCCAACAAAAGCACAATGGAGCCGTTCAGCAGAATTTCGCGCCAAAGATCGCCCCCCATGTCGGCGCCGCCCTGACCGCGCGAAATCAACCATAGCGCGGACAGGATGGCCGGGGCCTCCATCGCGGCGGCGACCGCCACCATATACCCTTCAAACACGATGCCCGCATCGCTGAGAACCGATGTCGCGGCCACGAATGTTACGATCGAAATGGAGCCGTAGTGCCCGGCAACGGCCGCCGCATCCGTACGCGACATACCGGACAGAACCCTCAACATTCCAAACGCCAAAATGGGCAAGGCGAACGACAGGATAATCCCGGACAGCAAGGTCATACCCAGCGTCAGATCCAGCCCGTGGTCCGCTACGCTGACGCCACCTTTGAAACCGATTGCGAAAAGCAGGTAGATCGACATCCCCTTGGCCACGGCCTCAGGTATGGAAAGATCTGATCGTGCCAAGGCTGCCAGCAATCCAAGAACAAACGAAAGAACGATCGGGGACAAAAGGTTGTCAGCGGCAAGGGCAAGCATGGCAGATCTCCGTTGGCAAACTCGCCGCTACATATTGAGCCTGCCACATGCCTACAAGCAGGATGCGACACTACGTCAACACCGGCCTTCAGAAATGTCGGTTTTGCCCTGATTTCACTCAGACAGGCTGAAAACCATTGGTCGAGGGATCCCACCATTCCAGATCACCCTCGCCGATGTCGGTCCACAGCCCGTGCAAGGTCAACTCGCCATCATCAACGGCCTGACGCACAAACGGAAAGCCCATCAGGTTCTCGAGCGAGACAACCACTGCCTCTTTCTCCAGCGCGCCGGCTTGATCTGCTTCGTCCAGATCTTTGATACGCTCGAAACCGGGGCGAAGAATATCCATCCAGCGGCCCACGAACGAGCTCTCTTCCTCCATCGCCGGAGCCCGTCCCTGACACATATCCAGACAACCCTGAACGCCGCCACACTTGGAATGACCCAGTACGATAAGATGCGTAACTTTCAGCGCCGTGACGGCATATTCAACAGCCGCAGAGGTTCCGTGCTGGTTGCCATCGGGGGAATAAGGCGGGACCAGATTGGCAATATTTCGGTGGATAAAGAATTCGCCTTTGTCCGCTTCGAACAGAGACGTGGCATTCACCCGGCTGTCGCAGCACGAAATGATCATAGCCCGCGGGCGCTGGCCTTCATCGGCCAAGCGGCGGTACCAAGCTTGATTGTCCTTGTAACCAGTGGCTTTCCAGCCGTGATAACGCTGGACAAGAAAAGCGGGCAGCGGGCGCACACGATGCATGGGCAAACTCCGTTCGGTAGTGTCGTTTTTCGTGAGTTACGCGGATTTTTCCGGAAATTCGAGAGAAAAGACCAAAGCGCCTAAACGAAATGAGAACTACCGTGAGGCAAGTTGCCCAAGCCGTGGGGGCAATAGAACTGGGGTGAGCTGTGGACAAGCTTAGTTATTTGATGCCGTCGGAACGTCCGCGCATGGATGCCGGAAAGATCGAAACGCTTTGTGTAGAGATGGGCGCACACGCGGCCGAGGAAATGCTGTGTCGCGCCTTCGAAGACCTGGGCCAACGGTTGCTAGGGCTGCAGGAATTGTCAGATAGGCAAACGCAGGATGAACTGCACAAAGCTCTCAAGGGATTGGCCGCCATTGCCGATCAGATCGGGCTTTGCGGTCTTGCCTGCGTCGCGCGTGACGTCATGACCTGTATCGAATACGGGGATCTGACAGCACAGGCCGCGACGACTGCCCGGCTTGAACGCATGGGTGAACGTTCATTGTCGGCTCTTTGGGATTTGCAGGATCTTTCAGTCTGATGACCCTTGCGGCTGCCGGCGCAAGCTCTAGGCTGGTGCGGCACAGGTGAAAGGATCCTTCATGACACTGTCGTTCGCACCAAAAGATGCAGAGGCCTGGCCGCTGTATGCGCTCGAGCCAGAAGACGTTGACGTATGGGCCGCGCAACAGAACGACGAAACCCAGCGCTGGCTGAAAGCGACCGGGTTTTCCGGCGCGATCGGCTCTGTCGTCCTGATCCCCGGCGCAGGCGGTGCGCCCTGCGCCGCCGTTGTCGGTTATGGAACGGCCGAGCAGCGCAAACGTCATCGTTTTGTGCTGGCCGCAGCAGTTCCAGGCCTTGCACCCGGCACCTATCGGATCGAACAAGGGCCATCACAACAGGACATGGCCAACGAATGCCTTGGATGGCTGCTCTGCGGCTACAGCTTTAACCGCTACCGGGATTCGAGCCGCAAAACCGCGCGCCTTCTGGCGCCAAGGGAAATCGATGCGGACCGGGTTGAAATCATCGCCAATGCCGAGGCGCTGACACGCGAACTGGTCAACACTCCGGCTGCAGACATGGGGCCCGAAGCGCTCGAATTTGCCTGTCACAAACTGGCCGGTCAATTCGGCGCCCAGATCAATGTCACAACGGGTGACGCTCTGCTCGAAAACAACTTTCCCATGATCCATGCCGTTGGACGCGCTGCTGCACAGGCGCCGCGCTTGATCGATATGCGTTGGGGCAAAGATGGTCCGATGCTGACCCTTGTGGGTAAAGGCGTTTGTTTTGATACCGGGGGGCTAAACCTGAAACCAGGCGGCTCGATGGGCCTTATGAAAAAGGATATGGGCGGCGCTGCGAATGTTATCGGGCTGGCCCAAATGATCATGGCACTGGATCTCCCGATCCAGCTTCGCGTTCTGATACCGGCAGTAGAAAACAGCGTTTCGTCGAACAGTTTCCGCCCACAGGACATTCTGACATCGCGCAAGGGTCTGACCGTCGAGATTAACAACACCGACGCCGAAGGCCGCCTCGTGCTCGCCGATGCGCTCGCGCTTGCAGACGAAGAAAAACCGGACATGATCATTTCCATGGCCACACTCACCGGCGCGGCACGCGTTGCCGTGGGGCCTGATCTGGCACCGTTTTACACCGACGATGAAACTCTGGCGATCGAACTGGAGCAATCGGGAAAACGCGAAGCGGATCCGCTTTGGCGCATGCCGTTTTGGGAACCCTATGAAACAATGATCGAACCAGGTATCGCCGACCTCGACAACGCGCCTTCGGGCGGTATGGCTGGCTCGATCACCGCTGCGCTGTTCTTGCGTCGCTTCATCGATGATTGTCCACGCTACGCGCATTTTGACATCTACAGCTGGCAACCGAGACCCGCACCGGGCCGAAGCAAAGGCGGCTTTGGTCAGGGACCACGCGCAATTCTTGGCGCGCTTGGTCAGGCGCTCGATTTGTAATGGACCGGCGTCTGACGCCTGCAAATGACCGGGTCGCCGCAGAATCTCTGCGCGGTCAGGTCGATGCAGAAACTTTTGTCGAAGGCGAGCTTGCCCATGTGGGCGCAGCGGTGACTGACCTGCTGGCGGCGCCGAATGGCGCTCGTGATCGCCAATGCCTGCCCGGTGCAAATCTTACGGTTCTGGAACGGCGCGACGGTTGGGCCTTTGTTCAGACAGGGCTGGATGGTTACGTTGGCTACGTGCCTGTTGATGCTCTGATTCAGATGCCCGCGCCCACGCACACAGTTCAAACACGTGCCACCCATGCCTATACCGAAGCCAATATGAAATCGGCTGATCTGTGCGCCCTGCCTATGGGGTCCAGACTTTCCATTTCCGATCAAACCGGACGCTTTTCGAAAACGCCCTTTGGCTGGGTGCCAACCGATCACCTAAGGCCTCTGGCAGAAGCCGACAAAGACCCGGTTGCCGTGGCCGAAAAACTGCTGGGCACACCGTATCTTTGGGGCGGCAATTCCAGTGCCGGGATAGACTGCTCTGGCCTCGTCCAGATTGGATGCACGTTCATCGGGGTGTCTTGCCCCGGCGACAGCGACATGCAGCAAAACAGCCTTGGCACAACAATGCCGGAGGCGACACCGCCAAAGCGCGGGGATATTCTGTTCTGGAAAGGTCATGTCGCGTGGGTGTCAGACAGCGATACCATTCTGCACGCGAATGCCCACCATATGGCCGTTCGCTTTGAGCCACTTGGCCAAGCGATCACACGCATCAAAGATCAAGGTGACGGGCCTGTCACACGGCATGCACGATTAGAACCCTGAAAGCTGCACAGGCCTGAAATGGCGCAAGGTTTCTACAGTGAACCCTGCGCCAGATGTGTGTAACTCACTCCGCGGCAGCGCGGCGCGGCAAAACCCAATCTGCCCTAGGGAAATGGCAGGTGTAGCCATTCGGGATACGCTCAAGATAGTCTTGGTGCTCTGGTTCGGCCTCCCAGAAGTCACCCACCGGCTCAACTTCGGTCACGACTTTACCCGGCCACAAGCCCGACGCATCCACATCCGCAATCGTCTCAATGCTCTCGGCGCGTTGCGCTTCATCGACATAGTATATCGCTGAGCGATAGCTCATTCCGATGTCATTGCCCTGCCGATTTGGCGTGCTGGGATCGTGGATCTGGAAAAAGAATTCCAGCAACCGGCGAAAACTGATGCGTTCCGGATCAAACCAAATCTCGATTCCCTCGGCATGCGTTCCGTGATTGCGATAGGTCGCATTGGGCACGTCCCCACCGGTATAGCCCACACGCGTCTTTTCCACGCCATCCAGTTTGCGGATCAGATCCTGCATTCCCCAGAAACATCCACCAGCCAAAACCGCTCGTTCCAGACTCATGCCACATCCTCCACTTGGTTCAGGTATTCACCATAGCCTTCCGCTTCCATGTCATCACGATGCACAAAGCGAAGCGAGGCCGAATTGATACAATAGCGCAGACCGCCGCGATCCACCGGACCATCAGGAAAGACGTGGCCCAGATGGCTGTCGCCATGGGTGCTGCGCACTTCGGTTCGGATCATCCCATGCGATGTATCCCGCAACTCATTGATATGCGCCGGAACAATGGGTTTGGTGAAAGACGGCCAACCGCAACCGGATTCATATTTGTCCGAACTTGCAAACAGTGGCTCGCCAGAGACCACATCGACGTAGATACCGGGTTCCTTGTTGTCCAGATATTCGCCTGTGCCAGGCCGCTCGGTCGCGTCCTGTTGCGTCACGCGGTATTGTTCAGGTGTCAGGGTCTCGATCACCTCGGGGCGCCGTTCATATTTTGCCATGACTTTCCTCCATTTTGCCGTGCTCTATTAGGTGGGGTTTCCGGGCCACAAGGCAATGGCTGTGACAGCCTGCTCGCTATTGAGTGAGCGGTGTTGCAGCATCATTGATCGGCCTGCCTTGGCACCCCATATCAAAAGTACAGAGCGTTTCCTTCTCCCAAGGCAGCCTCTGGAAAGGCGCGGCGCTTCGCAGCACGCGCCTTTCACCGCGAACACCTAGATGTCACCTGTGATCCGTGGGCGACCCGACGCTTCTGCCAGAACGGTCGCCTCAATGAAGACCTGTCTGCCTTCGGTTTCAGCCTGCCTGATGTCCCGGGCCAAACGCACCGTGACATCTGTCGCGCCAGCGGCTTCTGCGGCAGCGCGGGCGTCTGTCTCCAGCGCATGCTCCAAGGCTGAAATCGCCAGTTCAGCATCCCCAAAATCTTGGGGACCATCAGCGAGATGCACCCTGTAGCGGCCCTCGGACGGTGCAGTCACAACGCCCTGCCGCCGCATTGCCACACGGCCAACCACGGCACCGATTGCATTGGCGACACCGGCAAATTCGGGCAATTCGACGGTTGCGTTCAGGCTGTCTGCAACGGCTGGATAATAACAGCCTGCCGAGGCGCCAAGCCCGATGACAGGAACCGCAAGCTTGGTTTGAACGGCAACCAAACCCTGATGTCCGCGCAATCCCGACTGCATAAGGGCGTGCCGCGCCAGATCCGCCGGTGCATCCTCCCAATCTTCTTCGGCAAAAGCCGATTCAAGCAAGGCCAGGCCGGTTGAGCGTGTCATTTCGTCAACGATGATCTGCGCCAACCCGGCAGCGTCCGCAGCCAATCGCTCGCCATTGCCCATGCGGCGCCGTGCCATAAGAGCCAAAGCCATTTCCGAGGCTTCGGCATTCCATGTGTTTACGCGTCCCAGCACATGGGCAGCATCGGTGGGCGTGACCCCAGCGACTTGTACCGACCCACGTCCAACCAACCGCTCCAAGGCCTGCACATCAATGCGCATCCGCAACACCGCTCCAAGCGGCTGCACGTGATCTCCGATCCGTTCCAGCAAAGCGGTGTCCCGGCTATTCAAACCCGCTGTGTCCTGCCCCGGCACGGCACGCACGAATCGTCCGTCGTATTCCCCAGGCAGTGGCGCGCGGGTTTGTGTGTCCAAAGCAGAGTGCACAACATCCGGCGCTTCGGAGGCGATCAAGGCAATCGGCACCAGCCGACGCGGCCCAAGCCGCACTCCGCCCTCAAGACCTTCGCTGCGGGGACGCACTTCGGAATCGCCGCCCAGCCCATGCGTCCGCATCGCGACTGCTTCAACCATCGTGCGCCATGGGCCAACCCGTGCACCCTGCGGATCAATCGCAGGGCGTCCATGACGCAAGAGCGCGATGTCTGTTGTCGTGCCACCGATGTCCGACACCAAGGCTTCGTCGGCGCCGGTCAACCAACGCGCGCCAACCAAGCTCGCTGCTGGCCCGCTGAGAATGGTTTCAATCGGGGCAACTTGGGCCTGCTGCGCGCTCATCAGCGCGCCATCCCCCCGCACAACCATCAAAGGTGCGTTTACGCCGATGTCTTTCAGAATATCCCCGGCCCTCAAGATCAACCGGTGTGTCAATCCAATCAGACGCGCGTTCAAAAGAGCTGTCAGAGCACGCTTGGGTCCACCCAGCTTGGCTGACAACTGATGCGACGCCGTAACAGGGCATCCGGTCTGCGCGCGCAAAATTTCGGCGGCCCTGACTTCGTGTTCCGGGTTCCGGGTCGCGAACTGCGCCGCTACGGCAAACCCACTCACCTGCTGTTCTGCCGCCCAATCACGCAAAGTGTTTTCGTCCAATGGCGCAATTTGGGCCCCGTCATGCCCATGCCCACCCGCAATCACCAAAGCCGGATCACCGCCCAATGCCTGTGTCAATCCGTGGGCGTCCAGATCGTTTTCCGAAAACCCGATCAATACCAGCCCGACACGCCCTCCTTGTCCCTCGACCAGCGCATTGGTGGCCAATGTTGTGGACAGTGCCGCCATTCCAATTTCCGCTGGTGTGACGCCGGACTCGGCCAGCACAGCCTGCACAGCCGATCCGATTCCGATAGCCAGATCGCCCCGCGTTGTCAGGGATTTTGCACTGGCCAGAACATGCTTTTCGTCGCGGATCAAAACCGCATCGGTATAGGTCCCACCTGTGTCAACGCCCAGCGCTATGCTCATATACTTGCCTCGTGTCTTTCGCTGGCGTGTAATGGCAGGGCACGGCCCCTCAGGCGCGCTCGTTTCCGACGCTTTGAAGTCGCTTCACCGCCCAACGCGCTGCATCTGCTACGGCGTAGTCTGCATCATCTAAAAGAGCACCGGCAACCGGGGCCAATGCAGGTTCTTTCGAATTGCCGATAGCGTAGAGCACATTGCGAACAAATCGATCTCGTCCAATGCGTTTGATCGGCGATCCGGAAAACATGGCACGAAACTCACCGTCATCCAGTGCCGCCAGCGTGGCCAGCGAAGGGGCGCGCAACTCCGGCCGGGCATGATACTTTATCTCGGCCGCCTGTGAGGCAAACTTGTTCCAAGGACAGACCGCAAGGCAATCATCACAGCCATAAATGTGGTTGCCCATAGCACTGCGCAACGCCTCATCAACCGGGCCACGATGCTCAATGGTCAGATAGGAAATGCACCTTCGGGCATCCAGCTGATACGGCTCGGGAAAGGCATCTGTCGGGCAAACATCAAGACAGGCCCGGCATGACCCGCAATGATCCACTTCGGGCGCGTCCGGCTCTAGCTCCAAGGTGGTAAAGATGCAGCCCAGAAAGAACCAGCTTCCCAGCTCACGGCTGACAACGTTGGTGTGCTTACCCTGCCAACCCAGACCGGCGGCCTGAGCCAGTGCTTTTTCCGGCACGGGCGCTGTATCGACGAACACCTTGATCTGTATATCTGCTCCACCCTGACCGCTGGTCGGCTGGGCCGTGTCGATCAACCAGCGGCCCAATCGTTTGAGCCGCTTTTTGACAACGTCATGATAGTCTCGATTCTGCGCATAGACACTGATCGCACCCAATTCAGGCTTTGCCAGAATATCCAGCGGATCGTGATCGGGCCCGTAGTTTTCCGCAAGCATGATAACCGATTTAGCCTCAGGCCACAGCACATCGGGTGCCCCGCGCCAGTGCATACGATCAGCCATCCACGCCATTTGACCGTGGCGCTCGGCGCGCACGAAAGCCTGCAATCGATCCATCACCTGCGGAACCGCATCCGGACGGCAAATGCGAGCTGCCGAGAAACCTTCGTCTTGGGCTTGCTTCAACAGACGCGTCTTAAGATCGTCCGTTTGAGCGCCCTTTTCACCACGACTCACGGACAGCTCCACTGAGCCAACCATCGGAGCACAGCGTCGGATGGGACGGCGGGCGGGGCGCATTCAGCTCCGCTGAACAGCGCCGTTCCGACGGTCTAGAAATCGAGGTCGGCATAGTGTGGCGGCGGTGGGAAACCCGAAACTTGATCCGCAAGAATGCTGCGGAATGCAGGGCGCGATTTGATCTTGGCGTACCAGTCCTTGACGATTTCGGATCGGTTCCAGTCCACATCCGAAATATAGTCAAGCGAGCTGAGATGCGCCGCAGCGGCGAAATCCGCCAAAGTCATGGAATCGCCGGCCAGCCAACGGCGGTGATCCAGCAACCAGGCCATGTAATCCAGATGGTACTTGATTGCCTTGGCACCGGCTTTCACGTTCCCGCTGTCCGGAAAGCCCGCTTTCATGACCTTCTTGTTCACGCGTTCGTACAATAGCTTGCTGGTCACTTCGTTGTGGAACTTGTCGTCGAACCATCCCACCAAACGACGCACCTCATAGCGCGCTTCCGCACTGCGCGGCATCAAGGGCGGCTCGGGATGCTTTTCTTCGATCCATTCGCAAATTGCAGCGCTTTCGGCCATGGTTTTGCCGTCGATCTTGAGAACCGGAACTTTGGCTGCGGGATTGCGGCGCAGGAAATCCGTATCCTTTTCCCAATAGCGCTCTTCGACCAATTCGCATTCAATCTTCTTCTCAGCAAGGCTGAGTCGCACCTTGCGGCAGAAGGGGGACAACGGAACGTGGTAGAGTTTGGCCATCGAGACCCTCAAGAAATGCGTATTGCCCCTACTAGACGCGATTGCACCGTGGTTTCAACTCCAAAGCAGAGAGCACCCTACCCCATGCAACAAACCGCTTGAGTGCGCGGCCCCGCCCGGACAGTGTAAGCACACAGCATCATCTGAAAGAGCAAACCATGTCGTCTGATCCTTTTTTCCATCCGGTTTCTGGCTTTGACCTGCCCCGGTTCGCCGGTGTGCCGACGTTCATGCGCCTGCCGCACGTCGCGCCCGGGCACGACCGTTTTGAAGAGGTGGACATTGGGGTCATCGGCGTTCCATGGGACAGCGGCACCACAAACCGACCCGGGCCACGCCATGGTCCCCGCCAGCTCCGGGATGCCTCCACGATGATCCGTGCGCAACATGCATCCAACGGCATGCGTCCGTTCGAGATGGTCAACTGTGCCGATCTTGGTGATGTCGGTCCGAACCCGGCCGATATTCAGGACAGTATGGCCCGCATCACCGCATTTTATAATGAGGTACGCGTTGCCGGGATTCGCCCCCTGACCGCAGGCGGAGATCATCTGACCTCCCTGCCGGTCTTGCGCGCGCTGGCAAAGGACGGACCGCTTGGCATGGTGCATTTCGACAGTCATACCGATCTGTTCCACAGCTATTTCGACGGCACCATGTACACCCATGGCACACCGTTCAGGCGCGCTGTCGAAGAGGGTCTGCTTGATCCCAAACGTGTTGTGCAGATCGGCATTCGCGGCACCATGTACGACCGCGAAGATCGCGATTTTGCCAAGGCCGAAGGTATCCGCATCATAGAGATCGAGGAATTCTTTGACCGTGGCATCCCTGACGTGATGGCCGAAGCCCGGGAAATCGCTGGCAAAGGTCCAACCTACGTCAGCTACGACATCGATTTCGTCGATCCGACTTTTGCCCCCGGTACCGGCACTCCCGAAGTGGGCGGTCCCAACAGTTATCAGGCACTGCAAGTTTGCCGCGAATTGCACGGTCTAAATATCGTCGGTGCCGATATGGTCGAAGTGTCCCCCCCGTTCGATGCCAGTGGCAACACGGCTTTTCTGGGCGTATCGATCATGTTCGAATTGCTTTGCGCCATGTTGGCGCGTCCCTGATCACTGTCATCAGGCCCAAGGCAAGGCCGAACAAAAGGCCCAGCGCGCGCTGACTAGTCCACCGCGCGGATCAGCTTGCGCTCCAGCACCCGCAGCACGGTCCGCAGGTCATGCCCACGTTTGAGCACCTGCCCTTCCATGCCGATGACAGCGTATTCGCCCTGCCGGCCGCGCAGCTTGGGGCGCTTTTCAATCCGGTAAAGCGGATTTTCTGCCGTACGCCGGAAGACGGAAAAGACAGCAACTTCGCGCAGCGACGAAATTCCATAGTCCCGCCATTCCCCGGCGGCAACCATTCGCCCATAAAGCGAAAGGATGACACCCAGTTCCTTGCGGTGAAAGGAAACCACCGGCTGCGCCACGTGGCCCTGCGGAAACGGAGTAAGGCTGTTCATTCTGCCAGAGTTGCGCCGACGCGGAGATAAATCAAGCAAATAGGCACCTGCTGCCGCTTCCAAACATACTTGACCAATTGGTCGGCTTTTTGCACGCTCGCGACTGGGAGGACATTCAATGACACCGCAAGAACGCGCACAGCGTTCGGCTGAAGCCCTTTGGCAAGGGGATCAGGCGAGCCAACAATTGGGCTTGAAAATCGCCGAAGTGAGCCCCGGCCGCGCCGTGCTGACCATGCGGGTCGAAGATCGTCATTTGAATGGCCATAGGATTTGTCATGGCGGCTTCATCTTTACACTGGCCGACAGCGCATTTGCCTTTGCCTGCAATTCCTACAACAAACTGACCGTGGCTCAGGAAAACCAGATCACCTTTCTGGCGCCTGGCAAAGCCGGCGAGTTATTGACCGCAACCTGCACAGAACAAGCACTGACAGGTCGATCCGGGGTCTATGACGTGACGGTCACAGGCGAAGATGGACGACAAGTTGCCCTGATGCGTGGCCTGTCCCGCACAATCAAAGGTCAGCTCTTCGAAGAACCTGACACCACAGGAGAAAACAATGCGTGAAGCGTGGCTTTGTCAGGGGTCTCGCACCCCAATCGGGCGCTACGGAGGGGCATTGTCCTCTGTAAGGCCCGACGATCTTCTTGCCGGGGTGATCCGCGCAGTTGTGCCTTCAGGGGTGCCCATAGATGAAGTGATCATGGGCTGCGCCAATCAGGCTGGCGAAGACAATCGCAACATTGCGCGAATGTCCGCGCTTCTGGCCGGTATCGGGGAAGAGGTGCCCGGCGTGACGGTCAACCGCCTTTGCGGCTCGGGTCTGGATGCTGTGGCTATGGCGGCACGGCAGGTGAAATGCGGCGAGGCTGAAATCGTACTGGCCGGCGGTGTCGAATCCATGTCGCGCGCGCCTTTTGTCATGGGCAAGGCAGATACCGCGTTCTCGCGGCAGGCGGATGTCTTTGACACGACGATCGGCTGGCGCTTCGTAAACAAGGCCATGCACAAAGAGTTCGGCACGGATTCCATGCCGGAAACGGCGGAAAACGTGGCAGAGGATTTCAATGTATCCCGACAGGATCAGGATGCCTTTGCCTTGAGATCACAAGAGCGGGCCGCGGCCGCCATTGCCTCTGGCCGTCTGGCGCGGGAAATCACGCCTGTCACGATTCCCAAACGCAAAGGTGACGATGTTGTTGTGGACACGGACGAACACCCTCGCCTGACCACCTTGGACAAGCTCGCCAGTCTGCGCGCGCCCTTTCGCGACGGCGGGTCTGTAACTGCCGGGAATGCCTCGGGCGTCAACGACGGCGCAGCCGCCTTGATAATTGCCTCCCCAGAAGCCGCGAAAAAACACGGGCTTTCGCCCGTTGCGCGCATTCTGGGCGCGGCTACAGCAGGTGTGGCACCGCGTATCATGGGTTTTGGCCCGGCACCTGCATCACGCAAGCTTCTGGGCCAGCTTGGCTTGTCGATCAGTGATATGGACGTGATTGAACTAAATGAGGCATTCGCAGCACAAGCGCTTGCCGTGACCCGTGATCTGGGCCTGCCCGATGACGCGCCTCATGTGAACCCCAACGGCGGCGCGATCGCCCTTGGGCATCCATTGGGAATGTCCGGTGCCCGTCTTGCTCTGACCGCGGGCCACTCGCTTCAACAAACGCAATCACGCTATGCTTTGTGCACCATGTGCATTGGAGTTGGACAGGGCATCGCCCTTGTCATGGAACGGCTTTGACGGAGAGACGACATGGAAGATCTCACGCCCCCGAAATCCTCGTTGGATCCGATGGAGATTGCCTCGCGCGATGAAATCGCGACGTTGCAATTGGATCGTATGAAATGGTCGCTGCGCCATGCCTATGAAAACGTGCCACACTACAAGGCGAGTTTTGATGCCGCAGGCGTGCATCCGGACGATCTGCAAAGTCTCGAAGATCTCGCAAGGTTTCCCTTCACCGTCAAAACAGACCTGCGGGAAAACTATCCTTTTGGAATGTTTGCAGTGCCCCGCGAACAAATCGCGCGTATTCACGCGTCGTCTGGGACAACCGGCCAGCCAACTGTTGTGGGCTATACAAAACGCGATCTGGATACATGGGCCAGCGTTGTTGCGCGATCCTTGCGTGCATCCGGCCTGAAGCCCGGAGACATCCTGCACAATGCCTACGGGTACGGGCTGTTTACAGGCGGTCTTGGCATTCATCTCGGGGCGGACAAACTGGGTTTGTCCACGGTGCCAATTTCAGGTGGCATGACCCAAAGACAAGTGCGCCTGATCGAGGATTTTGGCGCGACAGGCATTACGGTCACGCCCTCCTATTCATTGTCCATCATCGACGAATATGCGGCCCAGGGGCTGGACCCGCGCAAGTCCCCGCTCAAGGTCGGGATCTTTGGCGCAGAGCCTTGGACCAACGCGATGCGACGTGAAATCGAAGACGCCTTCGACATGCACGCAGTGGACATCTATGGACTGTCAGAAGTTATGGGCCCCGGCGTCGCCAATGAATGCGTGGAAACCAAGGACGGGTTGCACATCTGGGAAGATCATTTCTATCCCGAAGTCATCGACCCGGAAACCGGAGAGGTGCTGCCAGATGGCGAATTGGGCGAACTGGTCTTTACCTCTCTGACCAAAGAAGCCTTTCCCATTATTCGCTATCGCACCCGCGATCTGACCAGACTGCTGCCCGGAACCGCACGGTCAATGCGGCGGATGGAAAAGGTGACAGGCCGCAGTGACGATATGATCATCCTGCGCGGGGTTAATGTTTTTCCAACACAAATCGAGGAACAACTGATGACGGTTCCTGCCCTCGCGCCACACTTCCAATTGGAACTGAACCGCGTAGGCAACAAGGATGAAATGCGCGTCAAAGTCGAGAGCATGCCCGAGGCCGGCGTCGGCGATCCTGCGCAGGAACTGGCCAGCAAGATCAAACAGGTTGTCGGTGTTTCGGTTGCTGTGGATTTGCTGGAACCCGGCGGTGTGGCGCGCAGCCAGGGCAAAGCGGTTCGCATCGTCGACAACCGGCCCAAAACCTAAATCATGCCACGCGGGCTAGCCCACGATCACGCCGAGAAACGCGCCCGCATTCGAAGCGGCGCTGCGGCCTATTTCGCACGCCACGGATTTGATCGCGCGTCGATGACCGATGTTGCACAGGCCTGCGGAGTATCAAAGGCGTTGCTGTATCACTATCACAACAGCAAAGAAGCATTGCTGCATGACATCCTTGATGCCCATCTGTCGCATCTCGTGGATATAACCCGCCGTGCCGCGCCAGAAGGGCTTCGGGCACTGATAACCGCCGTCCTGATGGCCTACGAGGACGCCGACGCGGAACACAAGCTACAGCTTGAAGCCTTGCATTTGTTACCCAAAGACCTGCACGCCCCGCTGGTGGCCTTGCAGCGCGAACTGGTTGCACTGATGGCTGGTGCGGTCTTGGGTCAGCGCCCCGATCTTGACGCCGACCGGCAGCGTGCTGCAGCGATGTCCGTGTTCGGGATTCTCAATTGGGTTTACATGTGGCACCGCCCCGGCAAAGGCATGAGTCGCGCAGACTACGCCGCATTTGCCGGGGATTTCGTTGAAGGTGGATTGGCCAAGATCTAGCCATCCGTTCTGGCCTTTATTGATGGTAAGCGGCCTGAACCGTCTCATTGATACGGGCATTGATGGAACTCATCGGCCAGCCCGTCATCTTACGCAATTGCCGCGCTTCGCTTTGCAGTCTCTTTCGGGTCCGCAGAATATAGGCCTTGGCCGAAGCTTGATACTCTTCCTTGCCACCACAGTTCAGGTCCCCATCAAACGGATGCCACATGATGTAGCGACCCTGAAAATTGCGGCGGTTGTCGGTTGCGCGAAACTGGATGTCTTTCTTCATCTGCCCTTTTGAATACCGCGCGTGCAAACGCGTGACATAGATGTCCCGCACCAGCTCTTCTTTTCCGGTCAATCCGGTAACACCAAGTGCGCGCATTTCACGGCCATTCAATGGATCAGCCGCACAGGGATCGCACCACCCCATATCCCAGCCATACTCAAGCAAGATGCCCCCGCGTCGGGGCAGTGCCTTATCGAGAACGCGTTTGTAAAACTCTCCAAAGCGTTCTTCGACAAAGAGCGGCACATCCACGTTTGTAGGGATTTCAGCAACCTTGTAGTTGACCGGCTCAACCCGACCTTTGCGTGACAGCATAAAGAACAGCGCATCCTGCGCACCGTCGCCATTCAGCTTGCCCAACTGGATCGGCAACATGAAATCGTCCGATCGAAACCGGATTTGCAGCGGCGGAAGTTCTTGGGTTTCACCTTTGGCATGGCGGGACAGGTTCACGCGGGCAACAAAGAACTTCATTCCCATCTTGATGTAGTCAGCCAGAACAGGCTCTGCCCCCTTTGGCAGCTTGTAACCCTCTTCGGTCAGAAAGGTGGTTAGCCCATCAGACTGCTCTGCCTTCAGAATCAAAATGTCATAGGCCCCAACAGCATATTTGGCAGCAATCGTGACGCCCTTGGCGCGGGCGCGCTGCGCTTGGGTTGGCTGCTGTTGTTTACGAAACAGGCGCGTGGTCGCAGCCTCTTCGACCACCACCTCCATATTAGGATCACGACAAGGGGATGCATCATGGTATTCAACCAATCTTGGCGCGCTGAACGCGTCCAGATGGGCGATGACTTCTTTGTCGACCGTTTTGATCTGCGGGCGTTTCAGGACAGTCGGCGTGGGAATCACCAGCGCGAAGTCACTGGGATTGCCGCGATAATCCGATGCCATGGTAATCACAGACAGATTGCCCTCGCGGAAATAGACGACCTTGGACGCTTGATTGAACAAGTCTCCATCAGCCTTCGCCACGTAAAACCCGCAAAAAGCAGCGGCGCTTTGCGCCCAAATACCCAAGAAAACAGCCAGAACTATCCGCATTTCAAACCCTCAAACCTAAACCTGTTAAAAACAGATGATACTGGAAAGCCGGCACCGGACAACAAATCAAAGCAGTTGCCACCTGCTCGGCCAAAAGTTTCCGATGCGCGGCGGGCGTCTCTCACTCATCGAAGAAACCGACCGTTTCAGGTGATTTTCCGACTTGCTGTCACAGGCAGCCTCTCATACACCCGACGGCGGGACACCCCTCCCCAACGAGGGGCGCTTATCTGGAAGGGTAGCATTGATGGCTATGACCAAACCCGGCACGCGGCCGGCCAATCCGCGTTTTTCTTCTGGCCCTTGCGCCAAACCCCCTGTCTTTGAATTGACTCAGCTTGCGGATGCGCCTTTGGGCCGCTCGCACCGTGCTGCCGTCGGCAAAGCCAAACTCAAGGCCGCGATCGAAGGCACACGCGAAGTGCTGGGCATCCCTGCCGATTACCGAATCGGGATTGTACCTGCATCGGACACCGGCGCAGTTGAGATGGCAATGTGGTCCATGCTCGGCGCGCGCAAAGCAACCATGGTTGCATGGGAAAGCTTTGGATCTGGTTGGGTGACTGACGTGGTCAAGCAACTCAAGATTGATGCCGATGTGAAAACCGCTGACTATGGCGAGATCGTCGACATGGCCGCCGTAGATTACGACACGGATGTCGTCTTTACCTGGAATGGCACGACATCCGGCGTTCGGATGGCTAATGGCGATGCAATCCCCGCAGATCGCGACGGTCTGACGATTTGCGACGCGACATCTGCGGCCTTCGCGCAGGACCTGCCCTGGGACAAACTGGATGTGACCACCTTCTCTTGGCAGAAGGTGCTGGGCGGCGAAGCGGCTCACGGTATGCTGATCCTGTCGCCCCGCGCCGTAGAACGGCTAGAGAGCTATACCCCCGCATGGCCTCTGCCCAAGATTTTCCGCCTGACCAAAGGTGGCAAGCTGATCGAAGGTATCTTTGAAGGCGCCACGATCAATACGCCCTCCATGCTTGCCGTTGAGGACTACTTGATCGCTCTGGATTGGGCGCGCTCGGTTGGTGGACTGAACGGCTTGATGGCCCGCGCAAATGCGAGCGCCGAAGCAGTCTGGAATTTCTGTGCTGCGAACGACTGGATCGACAATCTGGCGTCCGACCCAGCCACGCGCTCGAACACGTCGGTTTGCCTGAAGTTCACAGACGACCGCATCAAGGACGGAGCTGCATTTGCAAAAGCCGTCGCCAAACGGCTTGAGGCCGAAGGCGTCGCGCTCGATATCGGTGCCTATCGTGACGCCCCTGCAGGTCTTCGCATCTGGTGTGGCGGAACCGTTGAAACCGCCGATATCGAAGCGATGTTGCCTTGGCTTGATTGGGCATTCCACGCCGAGATCGAAGCACTGGCCGAAGCGGCCTGAAGGTTTGTCGCGCGCTCGCGCGCGCTTTGATCCTCAATCAACTCGCAAGGTGCGTCACGCTGCGCGCCTTGCCCCCAAAACCAGCAATGAACCTGCGCACTCAGCGCTCGTATGAAATGTGCATGGGCCGGACATGTGCCGCCTCTATGCCCCGCAATTTAAGGACCAAGACAATGGCTCCCAAGGTACTCATCTCTGACAAGCTTTCCGAAGCGGCTGTCCAGATTTTCCGCGATCGCGGCATTGACGTGGACTTCATGCCCGACCTCGGCAAGGACAAGGACAAACTTGCCGAAGTGATCGGTCAATATGATGGGCTCGCGATCCGTTCGGCGACCAAGGTCACGCCTAAGATTCTGGAAAACGCAGACAATCTCAAGGTGATTGGCCGTGCCGGCATCGGCACAGACAACATCGACAAGGAAGCGGCGTCCCAAAAGGGTGTGATCGTAATGAACACGCCCTTCGGTAACATGATCACCACGGCCGAACACGCCATCGCCATGATGTTTGCCGTTGCCCGTCAAATCCCGGAAGCATCAGAATCCACCCATGCCGGCAAGTGGGAGAAATCCAAGTTCATGGGCGTGGAGCTGACTGGCAAGACGCTCGGCGTTATTGGCGCTGGCAACATCGGTGGAATCGTCTGTGACCGCGCTCGCGGGCTCAAGATGAAGGTCATCGCCTTCGACCCGTTCTTGTCTGAAGAAAAAGCCGACAAGATGCAGGTCGAGAAAGTCGAACTGGACGAACTGCTCAAGCGCGCTGATTTCATCACCTTGCATGTTCCCGCAACCGATCAGACCCGTGGGATGCTGAACCGGGAAGCCTTGGAAAAAACCAAGAAAGGCGTTCGCATCATCAACTGTGCGCGTGGTGGATTGGTCGACGAAGAAGCGCTGGCCGATCTGCTGAAGTCGGGTCACGTTGCCGGTGCTGCCTTTGACGTGTTCTCTGAAGAGCCTGCCAAGGAAAACCCGCTGTTCAATTTGCCGAACGTTGTCTGCACGCCGCACCTCGGCGCGGCAACAACCGAGGCACAGGAAAACGTAGCCCTGCAGGTGGCCGAACAAATGGCCGACTACCTGCTGACCGGTGCCGTGCAGAACGCGCTCAATATGCCTTCGGTCACCGCCGAAGAAGCCAAGGTCATGGGCCCGTGGATCAAGCTGACAGATCACCTTGGCAGCTTTATCGGGCAGATGACTGATGAGCCGATCAAGGCCATCAACATTCTCTACGACGGTATAGCAGCAGAGATGAACCTTGAGGCCCTGAACTGTTCGTTGATCGCCGGGATCATGAAGTCGGTTAATCCTGACGTGAACATGGTCTCCGCCCCTCTGATCGCCAAGGATCGCGGCATCAAGATCAGCACCACGAACCAAGCCAAATCCGGCGCGTTTGAGGGCTATGTCAAAGTGACGGTTGTCACCGACGGACGCGAACGTTCAATTGCGGGCACCGTGTTCAGCGATGGCAAACCCCGGTTCATCCAGATCAAGGGCATCAACATCGATGCCGAAGTGGGACGCCACATGGTCTACACGACAAACGAAGACGTCCCGGGCATCATTGGCGCGCTGGGCCAGACCATGGGCAAACACGGCGTCAACATCGCGAACTTTACGCTTGGCCGGAAAGCCGCACAGGACGAAGCCATCGCCCTGCTCTACGTGGATGAGCCTATTCCGGCAGATGCAATCGCCGATCTGACCGCAACCGGATTGTTCCAGCAGATCAAATCGCTTTCGTTCGAAGTCGCCTGATTTCGGAAACACTGAAATGAAAACGGCGCCCAAAGGGGCGCCGTTTTTTATTGGGCTGCCACACCGGTCGGGGTGTCTTTGCCACGGCGGCGCAGCCACTCCCACGCCTCGTATTGCGACAGGAAAATCTGCCCAGTCATATCTGCCAGAAAATGCGTGCGGTTCAGCCGGTCCATGACCGGGCCTTTGACCTCGGACAGATGCATCGTGATCCCCATATCACGCAGCCGATGGTTCAACTCTTCCAGAGTTTCCAACGCGCTCATGTCGACCTCGTTCACGGCTGCAAAATGCAGAACCAGATGCTCTATGGTCTTGTCATGGGTAACCCGTTCCAGAATGTGATCCTCAAGAAAACGGGCATTGGCAAAATATAGGCTTTCGTCAATGCGTAGCGTCACAGCATGGGGCAGGGTTTCAACCTTATGTCGCAGGATATTCCGGAAATGCTGCGTACCGGGAACCAATCCCTCTTCGGCGATATGAGGGCGGGACGTTTTGTATAAATGCAGAGCGATGGACAGGATCACCCCTGCCGAAACGCCAACCTCGACCCCCATGCCCAGCGTCAGACCAATAGTTGCAAAAACGGCGGCGAAATCGACAAACGAATAGCGCCATGCCTTTTTTAGAATGGACAGATCAACAAGCGATAAAACCGCAACGATGATGGTCGCAGCCAAAGTGGCCTTGGGCAGGAAATACAGTAGCGGTGTAAGCAAAACTGCGGCGAGCAGAATGCCGATCGCGGTATAGGCGCCTGCTGCCGGCGTCTCGGCCCCCGCATCGAAATTGACGACCGACCGCGCAAAACCACCGGTCACCGGATAGCCGCCCGAAACCGCTGCGGCGACGTTTGAAGCCCCCAACCCGATCAACTCCTGATCCGGCGCGATGCGCTGACGTTTCTTGGCCGCCAACGTTTGGGCCACCGACACTGACTCCACAAAGCCGATAACGGAGATCAGCAGTGCCGACAAAAACAACTGGTTCCAAAGAGCGGGCGAAAAACTGGGCGCTGACAGAGGCGGCAGGCCTGACGGAACCGCACCGACGATGGCTACGCCCCGCGCTTCAAGCCCAAAAAGCCAAACTGCCAATGTGGTCATGACGACCGCCGCGACCGGGCCTGCTTTGGTCAACACATCCGCCATGCGCGGCTTTAGCCCCATGGACAACAGCGCGGGCTTTAGTCCCTTTCGAACCCAAAACAGGAACGCCAGCGCGCCTCCGCCAATGATCAGAGTTGCCAAATTCGTTTCCGGAAGATGTGCGATCAGGCTTTGCCCCAGCTCGATCAGGGTATGCCCATGGGCAGGGATACCCAGTATATGCCGCAACTGCGACGCCGCGATCAGCAAACCTGACGCGGTTATGAAACCGGCAATCACCGGGTGACTCAAGAAATTGGCGAGGAAACCCAAGCGCAACAAACCCATGCCAAGCAGGATCACACCGGAGATAAAGGCCAGCGTCACAGCGGCCAAGGCGATCTGAGCCGGATCTGTGAGCCCCAGGCTGCCAATGGCAGCGGCGGTCATCAGGGAAACAACCGCGACAGGACCGACCGCCAGCGTCCGTGAGCTGCCGAATATCGCATAGGCGAAAAGAGGCAGGATGGACGCATAGAGCCCCATTTCAGCCGGCAGCCCTGCCAGCAAAGCATAGGCCAAACTTTGGGGGATCAACATGATCGTAACGATCACAGCCGCGACCAGATCTGATGCAGCGGTGTCGCGCGAGTAGGCAGAGCCCCAAGTCAAAATGGGGAAGTATCTGGCAAGTGTCTTGGGCATGGCTCTGTCCTTTCTAGGCGATGAACGCCGGTTCGACAGAGCCTATATATTCGTATTTTAGAATTTGTTAAGGCATAAAATTCAAACTTTGGAATGTTTTCGCGTCACGCCCCAAGAACTGGGCGTGACGTATTCGTCACTCATAGCTCAAGGCCGTGGCTTTGCCGCGGAACACCGTATAGGCCAAGGCCGTATATCCAAGGATCATGGGCAGCACGAACAAGGTTCCGATCAGGATAATGAACAGGCTTTCCGGCGCGCTCGCTGCTTCGTAAATGGTCAGCTGTTCCGGGACCACATAAGGATAAAAACTGTAGGCCATCCCAAAGAATCCCAGCACGAATACTGAAATGGTCGCCACAAATGGGAACCAAGCCCAGCTGTCATTCTTGGTTGGCAAATGGCGCAAGGCGTACCACAGCAGCGCGACGATCAACCCCGAGAACAGAGGCAAAGGCGCGAGCAGGAAAATTTCGGGCACAGAGAACCATTTGTCAAAGATCCGGTCACTCACGAATGGCGATGTGATCGAAACCGCACCAAGCCCCAGAACAACCCCCCAGATGCCACCCTTGGCCCACTTCACGGCCTTGAGCTGAAGCGCGCCTTCTGTTTTCAGAATCAACCATGTGGCCCCGATAAAGCTGTAGGCGACCGTCAGAAAAACAGCCGTAATGGCCGCGAAAGCCTGTGTGAACAGGGTCACTTCGAGACCCATAATGTACATTCCAAGCATATAGCCTTGGGTCAGCGAAGTAATGAGTGAGCCTATCCAAAAGCTCTTGTCCCAAAGCGGCTTCCATTTGTCCGGCGCTTTGACCCGGAATTCAAAAGCAACGCCGCGCAAGATCAATCCCATCAGCATCAATGTTACAGGCAGATACAGCGCGGTCAGGATCGTGCCATGCGCGGTAGGGAAGGCCACCAACAGGATACCGATAGCCAGAACAAGCCAGGTTTCATTTGCATCCCAAAAAGGGCCGATAGAAGCGACCATGCGATCTTGCTCTGCCTTTTCCGCAAGAGGGAACAGCACACCCACGCCAAGGTCAAAACCGTCCAGCACCACGTAGATCAGGATACTGAGGCCCATCAAAGCCGCAAAGGTCAGGGGTAGCCACTGGGCCGGATCACCAAAAAGTTCCATGTCATTCACTCCGCTGCAACGGCGTTTGCGGTTGCTTGTCCGGCCGAAGGACGCACCGACACCGGTTCACCCTTGGCTGCCTTGCCTGCCAAATAGAAAATCACGCTGATATAGGCGCCCAACAGCACCGCATAGATCGTCAGGTATGCAAACAACGTCGAGGCCACCATCGGAGCGGGCACATCTGCAATCGCCTGCTTGGTGGTCATGACCCCCTGAACCAGCCACGGCTGGCGGCCGATTTCGGTGGTGTACCAACCCGCGAGCGTCGCAAGCCAACCCGAGAAAGCCATCGGCACCAGTGCGATCAACATCATTTTGGGTATCCCTTCCACGCCGGCACGGCGGCGGCGCATCAGAACCACCCCAGCCCAGCTGAAAAACAGCATGGCAACCCCTGTGCCGATCATGATCCGGAAACTGAAGAACACGGGCGCAACGGGCGGGTGCTGCACTGTGCCGTCTTCGGCGACAAAGTCGTTCAGGCCCGGCACGATACCTTCGGCTTTGTGCTTGAGGATCAGCGAAGCGCCATTGGGAATGCCAATCTCAAAACGGTTTTCCCGTGCCTCTTCGTCAGGGATGGCAAACAGCACAAGCGGCACGTTGCTGCGCGTTTCCCAGTTTCCCTCCATCGCAGCAACCTTTTGGGGCTGATGCTCCAAGGTATTAAGGCCGTGCATGTCTCCGGCAAGGATTTGCAACGGGATCAGCAAAGCCCCCAAGGTCAGGCCAAAACGCAGCGTAGTTCGCACCTCTTCAGAGCGGTCCCGCATCAGCCAGCGGAAGGCCGAAATGCCTGCAATCAGAAAGGCCACGGTCAGGCCAGAGGCCAAAAGCATATGCACCAGACGATAGGGCATGGACGGGTTGAAGATGATCGCAAACCAATCCGTTGCATGGGCCACGCCATCGCGCATTTCAAAACCTGCCGGCGTGTGCATCCAGCTGTTCAACACGAGGATCCAGAAGGCCGACATGGTCGTGCCAAAAGCCACAAGGAATGTCGCCAGGGTATGCAACCAGCCCGGCACCTTGGAAAAGCCAAAGAGCATGATGCCAAGGAAGACCGCTTCGAGGAAAAACGCGGTCATCACCTCATAGGCCAGCAAGGGGCCGGCGATATTGCCGACAGTTTCCATAAAGCCCGGCCAGTTGGTACCGAATTGGAACGACATGGTGATGCCGGACACAACCCCCATGGCAAAGGACAAGGCGAATACCTTGATCCAGAACCGGTAGGCGTTCATCCATTTTTCGTCCCCCGTTGCGCCAAAACGAAGCTTGAAGAACAAAAGAACCCAGCCCAGCGCGATGGTGATCGTCGGGAACAGGATGTGGAACGAAATATTGGCACCGAATTGGATGCGCGACAGGATCAGCGTGTCCATGGACCTACCTTTGTGGCGTTGTGTTTCACCGCAAAATATAGGTTTTGGATTTCGCTTTTCTGCCGCCTGCGACAGGAACCCGCAGTTCGGCGCTCACAGGAGCGCGCTGTCGGTCAATCCTGACGCATCACCCGAAATTCATGCCACAGCAAAGCCAGCATCCAGCGCAGCCAGAATGGTATCGACCTCTGCTTCACTGATCGTCAGTGGCGGCGACATGAGGATATTGTGCATGCCCAACCGAACCATCGCTCCGGCCTCATAGGCTGTCTGATGAATCCGCTTCATCGTCTCGGCATCCATCGGAGTTTTGCTGGCCTTGTCCGACACGATCTCAATGCCAGTCATCAACCCATGCCCACCACGCACGTCGCCGATGATGTCATGTTTCTGTGCCAGCGCCTGAACCCCTTCAAAGAGCTGTGTGCCGCGCGGTCCGGCGTTGGCGCATGTGTCCAGCCTGAGCGTTTCCTCAAGACAGGCAATCACAGCAGCAGCACCGACGGGATGCGCGCTGTAAGTGTATCCGTGATATATGCCGCCATCCGCGCCAGAGGTCTCGAACACTTCGGCGACCTTGCCAGACATCAACGCGGCACCCACCGGGAAATAGCCCGAGGTGATACCTTTGGCCGTGCTCATCATATCAGGCTGCACGCCCCAATGCCGCGCACCAGACCAATCCCCTGTTCGGCCAAAGCCCGTGATCACCTCATCGGAGATCATCAAGATCCCGTGCCGATCGCAGATGTCGCGCATAAGCGGCATAAATGTTTCATGCGGCACGATCACGCCACCCGCCCCTTGGATCGGCTCCATGATAAACGCGGCTATGGTTGACGGATCCTGAAAGGCAATCTCATCTTCCATGCTCTGCGCAATCAGCTGGGCAAGCTTGGCCGGATCCGTTTCGTGAAACGGGTTACGGTAGGTGTAAGGAGACGGGATATGGAAACAGCCCGGCATTAGCGGTTCATAGTTGATGCGGAACCGGTTGTTTCCGTTTACCGATGCGCCACCAAAATGAGTGCCGTGGTACCCTTTTTTCAGGCTAAGGAACTTGGTGCGTGTCGGTTCGCCGCGCAGTCGGTGATATTGCCGTGCAAGGCGCAGGCAGGTTTCGACGGAATCCGAACCACCCGAGGTAAAGAAAACGCGCTCCATACCGTCTTCGGCAAAGAACGCCTGCACGGCATAAGCCGCTTCGATCGCTGCTGGGTTCGTGCTCCCGGCGAACGCCGAATAGTAGGGCAAATCGACCATCTGTGCAGAAACTGCCTCTTTGATGCGATCGTTCGAATACCCGAGATTGACGCACCACAGACCCCCAACCGCATCCACCACGGAATGTCCGTCAATATCTGTAATCTTTACGCCATGCGCCTTGGTTATGATTTTCGGCGGATGTTCCTGGGACTCGCGCGGGTGACCCATGGGATGCCAAAGCTGACGGGCGTTGTTTTCCTTCAGAAAGTTCTCGTCTTTCATCACGCGACTCCGATGTAAATTTGATCAAATGCTGTCAGACAGGCGTGGGCCTGTCCAGCCTCGATCGCAGCATTCCTCAAAGGTTGGTGGCCCGGATCGCAAGCTTATTCATGGCGATGGTCACAGCGCGAAAGCCTGCAAACACGCCGCGTGTCCTTTCGAAGCGTGGCGAATTGTCAAAATACTCCGAAAAGAGTTGTTGTCCCATTGCAGGTGGTTTGTGATGTCACGGGCAAATAGATTTAAACTCAACGCCCCGTTTCCAGCTGGAGCATTCATGAACAATTCGTACTTCGCGCCTCACGGCGGCCACCCAGACCAAACACAGCTGCTGACAGATCGCGCGATCTTTACCGATGCCTATGCGGTCATCCCCAAAGGCACGATGCGCGACATCACAACCAGCTTTCTTCCCTTCTGGGAATCAACACGGCTTTGGGTGATCTCTCGCCCTCTCAGCGGGTTTGCCGAAACCTTTTCGCAATACATCATGGAAGTCTCTCCGGGTGGCGGATCTGACAGGCCAGAAACGGACCCCGACGCCGAGGGCGTGCTGTTTGTCGTCGACGGAACCGCAACCTTGGTTGCCGACGGTGAAACTCACAGTTTGACCCCCGGTGGATATGCCTATCTGCCACCATCCTGCCCTTGGACCCTGCGCAACACCTCCGGTGAACCACTGCGCTTTCACTGGATTCGCAAAGCTTACGTTCCTGTGGAAGGCCTCGACAAACCGGATGTTCTGATTTTGAACGAAAACGATATCGCACCGACAGAGATGCCGGGTACCGACGGCAAGTGGGCAACAACCCGTTTCGTAGACCCAGCCGACATGCGGCATGACATGCACGTCACGGTCGTCACCTTTGAACCCGGAGCCGTAATTCCATTTCTGGAAACCCACGTTATGGAACACGGGCTGTACGTGCTTGAGGGCAAAGCGGTGTACCGGCTGAACAACGACTGGGTCGAAGTCGAAGCAGGCGACTACATGTGGCTGCGCGCCTTCTGCCCACAAGCCTGCTATGCGGGTGGGCCCGGCAAGTTCCGTTACCTTCTCTACAAGGATGTGAACCGCCACATGCCGTTGCGTTTGGGCGGGTGATCGTTCGCAAGGACGCGCCAATCCAGACCGGCACGACTGATACAAAGATCAGAAACTGAAAAGCGGCCCGCCAAAACGGGCCGCTTTGTATTTCATACGCAAGGTTTACACCTTGGTATCCGGCTTTAGCCAGACAGGCTGCCGTCACCCTTGCCGGACAAACCGCCTGAGACCTCTTCGGTCGCTTCGCCAGACAGCTCCTGCGGCAGAACCAGATTCAGCACGATCGCGATCAATGCTGCTGGCAGGATGCCGGATGTGGCCAATACCTTGAGCGTGCTTGGCAAGTGCTGCAGCGCGCCCGGCTCAAGCTGCAAACCGAGGCCGAGAGACAAGGCAATCGCAAAGATTACCATGTTGCGGCGGTTCCAGTTTACGTCGGACAGCATCGAGACACCCGCTGCAACCACCATGCCGAACATCACGATGACACCGCCACCCAGAACTTCGATCGGGATAGAGGAAATGATAGCGCCGATCTTGGGGATCAGGCCGCACACAATCAGGAACACAGCCCCGATCGTAACAACCATACGGCTCATCACACCTGTCATGGCGATCAAGCCGACATTCTGGCTGAAGGACGTGTTCGGCAATGCTCCGAAGAAACCCGAGATCGCGGTGCCCAGACCGTCTGCATAGGTCGCGCCCTGAATCTCTTTGTCGGTCGCTTCGCGGCCTGCGCCACCTTTGGTGATACCAGACACATCGCCCACAGTTTCAACAGCCGAGACAAAAGACATCAGACAAAAGCCAATGATGGCCGCCACTGAGAATTCCATGCCAAAGTGCAGAGGGTTGGGCAGTGCAAAAGAGGCAGCACGACCAACGTTTCCGAGGTTCACTTCACCCATCAGATAGGCAAACACATAGCCGACGAGCAGGCCAATCAACACCGCTGAAACGGAGAGCATCCCACGGGCAAAGAACTTCAGGCCCAGAGTGACCAGAATTACCACGCCCGCCATGCTCCAGTTGATCAGCGATCCATACTCTGGCTTGCCAATCGCCGGCACACCGCCGGCGGCATATTGAATGACCACTTTGACCAAGGCCAAACCGATCATTGTAACGACAAGACCCGTAACCAAAGGCGGCAAGGCAAACCGAAGCTTCCCTATGAACAGGCCCAGAAACGCGTGGAACAAACCACCCACCACGATACCGCCCATCAGCACCGCAATGGCATCGACGCCCTTTCCGGCCACCAAAGGGATCATGATCGGAATGAACGCAAAGCTGGTGCCCTGAACGATGGGCAAACGCGCGCCAACCGGACCGATTCCAATGGATTGGAACAGCGTCGCGATGCCAGCAAAGAACATGGACATCTGGATCATGTAGATCATTTGCGGAAAATCAGGGCTGTTAGAGCCGAAACCGAAACCCGCCGCGCCGCAAACGATGATTGCAGGCGTGACGTTAGACACAAACATTGCCAGCACGTGCTGAATTCCCAGCGGTACCGCCTTGGCAATTGGTGGTGTGTAGTCTGGATCGCGGAGCTGCTCCGGCGTTCCGATGGATGTGTCAGTCATGGTGTTTGTCCCTCCCTGATGCGCCATGCCCTTTGGGGTCTTCGGCGGCTTGATTTTGCTAGCACCAGTCCACTGGACCTGATGCTGGCCTTGGCTAATCGTCTATGTAGATGTCCTCTTGGAACCAGTGCTCCTGCAGGTTCGGCCCTTCGCCAATCCGGTCGACAACGGCAAACAGGCCGGGCGCGGCCAGCGGCGTCAGGACACCGTGCCACGTCCCGCGGTGAAAATTGATGCCTTGTCCAGGCTGCGTGCGGAATGCGATTGGCTGGCCCGGCGTGCCATCCTCATCAGGCGCGACCACCACAAGAAACGGCTCTTGGCTCATGGGTAGAAAGGCCTGACTGCCATCCGGATGCCGTTCAACAAGATCAAGCTTCAGCGGAAGATCCCGCGGCTTTGCATTGAATAGGCTGATCCCGGCGCGGCCATCGTTAAAATCGAGAACGGCACGGTCATGATACCGACCACACATTCCCTGATTGATGATCTTGTCCGGGTCTCCACTGACGTCCAGCACATCGCCAAACGGGGCAAAAGCCTCGGCAGTCAAAGGCTGTATTTTTATACGCGCGCTCATGCGTCAAACTTCTCGATGAGACGCAGTTCCGCAATCCGTTCAACCTGCCTGCATGCTTCTGCAAATTCCGTCTGCCGGTCATTGTCGATCCGGCGATGGAACGCCTCGAGTATGCTGGATTTGGTGTTGTCCTTCACCGCGATGATAAAAGGAAACCCGAATTTGGATGTGTAGGTCTCGTTGAGCTGGGTAAAGGTCGTGCGTTCCTCGTCGGTCAGCATATCCAGTCCAGCCCCCGCCTGTTCGGCTGTAGATTCTGCCGTCAACCGACCGGCCGCAGCCAATTTACCCGCCAAATCCGGGTGCGCGTTCAGAACGCCAAGACGTTGTTCCTCACTTGCTGTACGGAAAACACGGGCCAGCGCGTTGTGGACACCGGCCGCGTTGTCATGCGTTGGTCCAAGCTCCAGTGCATGGGCGCCTTCGGCAATCCAAGGGCTGTGTTCAAAAATGCCCCCAAAGGCATCGACAAAGGCCTGCTTATCCATGTCAGAGGGGCGCAGAGCCTGCGACGGTGGGTGCGTTTCGGCCCAGTGATCCGCTATCTGTTCCCGAGTGGCAAACCAGACGCCGTCGTGCCCTGCCATGTGCTCGATCGCGCGTTTGAGCGCCATCGCACGGCCCGGACGACCTGCCAAACGGCAATGTAGCCCAATTGATAGCATCTTGGGCGCGCCCGCCTGCCCTTCGGAATAGAGCAGATCAAAGCTGTCCTTAAGATAGCTTTCGAACTGATCGCCGTTGGTGAACCCGGCCTGAATCGCAAAACGCATATCGTTGCAATCCATGGTGTAGGGAACGATCAACTGGTCCTTGCCCCCTGCTTGCGTCCAATAGGGCAGATCGTCCGAGTAGCTATCCGCAATATAGGCAAAATCGCCCTCTTGGGCTGCCAGCTCAATTGTGTTCATCGAACAGCGGCCCGTGTACCAGCCACGTGGCGGCGCACCAACGACTTCTGTATGCAGACGGATCGCTTCCTGGATCTGGGCCCGCTCTTCTTCGGGGTCCATGTCCTTGTGCTCGATCCACTTCAAGCCATGACTGGCGATCTCCCATCCGGCCTGCTTCATCGCCGCCAGTTGTTGTGGCGCGCGTGCCAAAGCGGTGGCAACGCCGTAGACCGTGATTGGCAGGTCCTTCAGCATTTCATGCAGCCGCCAGAACCCGGCACGGCTACCGTATTCGTAGATCGTCTCCATGTTCCAATGCCGTTGCCCCGGCCACGGAGCAGCCCCGGTAATTTCGGACAGAAAAGCCTCGGACGCGGCATCGCCATGCAGAACATTGTTCTCGCCACCCTCCTCGTAGTTGAGAACGATCTGAACGGCGATTTTTGCACCATTGGGCCATCGTGCGTCCGGCACAGAACGACCATAGCCTGTCATGTCGCGGGGATAACGTTTCACGTGCGAGATCCTTTTATTGGGTCAATGCTTAAACCAGATAATCTTCTTTGTTTTTCAAAAAAAACTAAAAGGAGCCTTCTGGCACAGCCTCTTTGTGTCTTTGTGTATTAATGTCCTAGATACACGCAGAGCGACAGGAGATGCTGAAATGACGGGCTATCTGACAACACATGTTCTGGACACCGCGCGTGGCTGTCCTGCACAGGGCATCAAAATTGCGCTTTACCGGGTGTCCGGAAATTCGCATCGCAAGATTGCTGAAACCGTCACGAACAGCGATGGGCGTACGGATGCCCCAATTCTTCCCGCCGATCAGTTCAAGACCGGCACCTATGAGCTGATCTTCTTTGCGGGCGAATACCTGCGCGAGACAGGTCAGGCCGATGGTGAAATCCTGTTCCTTGATCAGGTACCCATTCGCTTTGGCATGTCAGACGCTGACGCGCATTATCATGTGCCATTGCTGCTGTCGCCCTACGGCATGAGCACCTACCGCGGCAGCTGACTAGACACTCAGCATGGCCTCTGCGCTACGTCGCAACTGATAGGCAGTCAGCGAAGTATCAACTTCGACATCCTCATATGTCAGTGGCTGGTCGGCCTTGACAGGACGCAAGACCTTTACCCCACCAGCGAGCCCGAGTGGCAGCAGGCCAGCGGGCACCGAGATTGCGCTTGGACGCAACTGGCCCGCGACGGTATAGCCGCCTTCGCCATCCAGCATTTCGCCTGGAATCAGATCTCGCTTGGCAACGGCGATAACGTCTGCACGGAAACTGTCTGCCGTCCCGGTGGATTCACCCCGCAAGCCGACATTCGCAACGGACATCCCCAGTTCCAGACCAATCAAATGCCAGCGCTTGTAGGCACACATGTAAATGCCACTGTCGTCGGTTCGAACCTTGTATTCCTCAAGGCAGTTCTTCTGATAGTCGGTGACCGCTTTGACACAAACGAACACCCCCATCCGAATGTCATAGCCGATCTGATCACCGTCCGCGTCCAGACAATTTTGCACCTCGACCATACCATGGCCTTCCAGAACGCCCCCTTCTTGGACGGGTCGCATCTGGTTC